>JAZLKE010000030.1:0-70502 GCA_045597505.1 Clostridia bacterium
CAATGTGCGCGGTACGCTTGAGGGTCCGTTCAAGCTCCTCGACGGTACGCTGGGGCTCGAGGGCACGTCGCGTGAACTGTACGTGCCGCTGGTACCACGTTGTTCATCCGATGAAGGGTACGATGTATGAAGATGCAAAAGACGCTTTGATGCCAAAATTGCAAGTTTTGGAAAAACAATTTGACGAAAAAGTGCAGGGCGTGGACGAAAAATTAGTGGCAAAATATCGTGCAATCCGTAAATCTAAGGCGGGCGATATCAAAGATGTAATTGTGCCGTTAATGGCGGGCGATAATCGTTGCCAAGGTTGTTTCATGGAAGTACCAGTTGCTATGGTCAATAAAATTAAAACTGATGGTTGGGCCACTTGTGACGAATGTGGTAGGATTATTTATCAAGCATGAGCGCATTAAAAGATTTTGAAGAATTTTATCAAAAAATAACCGCTACAAACTCTCGTTTAGAAAAAGAAGCCATTTTGAAGGCTTATCACAATAACAGCGCGGTTAAAGAAATTTTACAATTTTTATTTGACCCGTTTATTGTGACAGGTATTAGCAAAAAGAAATTGGCGAAAACGGTCAATTTGACTGTGCAAAAATGCCAAGATTTACATGAATTATTGGTGTATTTTCAAGCGCATAACACGGGGCGCGATGAAGATATTGCGGTTTTGAAGGAATTTACCAGTAATTTAACTCCTAAACAAGCCGAATTAGTGTGTGGTTTAATTAAAAAAGATTTAACTTTAGGTGCCAATGAAAAGACCTTAAATAAAGTTTTTGGTGCGAATTTTATTCCCGCATTTAATGTAATGTTGGCGGAAAAGTACGCGGAAAATACGGACTTTGTGGCGGGTAAGCGTTTTGTGATTACGGAAAAATTTGACGGCGTGCGTTGTATGTTAATTTTTAACGAAGCTGGCGAACCGACATTTTTTTCGCGCGCGGGTAAATCGTTTGATGATATGGTGGAATTGGCGGAAGAAGTGCGCTTGTTAAATCATAATATGGTTTATGACGGCGAATTGTTGTTGGGAGTAGAACAAACAATTGATAGTGCGGATTTGTATCGCATGACGGTTAAAGTAACCAATAGTGACGGTGTCAAGACAGGCTTGGTGTATAATATTTTTGATAGTTTGCCGAGGAAAGATTTGGTGGCAGGAGGTAGTACGGTGCCGTGTGAAAAGCGTAAAGAAACATTAAGTAAGGAATTGCGCCTGATTAAACAACCTCATTTGAAAGAAGTGCCAATTTTGTATGCGGGCGAAGATGTGAAGGAAATTGACCGAATTTGCGACGAGTATACTAACATGGGACGTGAAGGTGTCATGGTTAACATTGCCGATGCGCCTTACGAATGTAAACGTAGCAAGAATTTATTGAAAGTTAAGCGCTTTAATACTGCCGACGTGCGCGTGTTGGATTGGGAGGAAGGCTCGGGCGCGAACCAAGGTAAATTAGGTGCAGTGATGGTGGAATTTATTGCTCCCGATAAGAAAAAATATACTTGTAAAGTGGGCAGTGGTTTTGAGAAAGATGAGCGCGAAGAATTTTTCGCACATCCAGAAAAAATCGTGGGACATATTATCGAAATTGGCTATTTTGAATTGTCACAAAACCAAAACGACGACGGTTATTCGTTGCGATTCCCAACTTTTAAATGCTTGCGTGATGATAAAAACGAAATTTCAATGCATTGATAAAAAATCTCGAAAATTAGTTTGTCACGCGGAAAAATAATGCTATAATATAAATTATGATTTATCCTAAAATTGAAGATTGTATTGAAAGAGCAGAGCGCAATAAATATGTCTTAACAGCAATGGTATCTAAACGCTCTAAGGATTTAATTGCCCATAATATGGGTCAAAATACTACTGGTAAGGAAAAACAAATTTCCATGGCAATGCGTGAAGTTGTCGATGGTAAAATTGTGCCAACAACAACTGTTGGAAAGAATGCTCGTTAATTGATGATGAAGTACGCCAAAGTCGTAATTGACGCGGTTTTGAATACAGGGGTAATCCCAGCCGAAGATGCGGCTTGGGATTATTTAATCCCTGATGGGTTGCCAGTGGTACGTGGTTCTTGTGTGGTTGTGCCTTTTGGCAAACGTGAAATTGACGGCTTTGTAGTTGAAGTTAGCGATAAAACTGAAGTTGCGCCCGAATTATTGAAGCCAATTCACGGTTTTGCGACGGATTTTGTGATTAAAACTGAATTATTGGATATTTTACCGCAAATATGTGAACGTTTTAAGTTACGACCAATTGATGTTTTGAAATTGTATTTGCCAAACGCGGTACGTACGGGAAAACCCAAGAAGAATGGTAAGAAACGCGTGCCAGCGGGTTTGGAAATGAAAGACAAGCATGTGGTTTTGAATCCTGAACAGCAAAAATGCGTGGATACGGTTTTGAATCAACCGCGTAATGTGTATTTGTTAAAAGGGGTTACAGGTAGTGGCAAAACCGAAGTTTACATGCACATTATCCAAAAAGTCTTAGACGCGGGTAAGACGGCGCTGGTGTTAGTGCCAGAAATTGGGTTAACCCCACAAGTGTTGGCGAATTTTAAGGCGCGCTTTGGTAATGTCGTTGCCATGGTGCATAGTAAATTGGGTGGGGGTGAGAAGTTTGATGAATGGGCACGCGCGGACAACGGGGAAGCGCGAATTGTTATTGGTGCGCGTTCGGCGGTTTTTGCGCCGTTAGAAAATTTAGGTGCCGTTATTATCGATGAAGAACACGACGGCAGTTATCAAAGCGACAGTAATCCGCGCTATTTAACGCACGATATTGCTATTATGCGGGCGAAATGGCACCATTGTCCAGTAGTGTTGGGGTCGGCGACACCGTCGATTCAAAGTTTCTATTTGGCCGAACAGGGAAAATATAAATTGTTGGAATTGACCAAGCGTGTTAATGATGTGCCTTTACCAAAAATTGAATTAGTGGATATGGGGAACGAAATTCGTTCGGGTAATGGGGGAATTTTTGGAACCGAAGTTTTGACGGAATTGATTGCGACTTTGAAGTTCGGTCATTCGGTAATGATTTTTTTGAATCGCCGTGGTTATTCACAAACGGTGCGTTGCTTACAGTGTGGTTGGCATGCAAAATGTGACAATTGCGATGTTTCGATGGTTTATCACAAAGACGACGAACAGTTGAAATGCCACTATTGTGCGGCGCGTATGCCGTTTCCTGAACGTTGTCCGAATTGTGGTAGTACTTACATTAAACATGGTGCAATGGGGACACAAAAGATTTGCGCTGAATTGGAAAAAATGTTGAAGCAGACTGATATGGCGTCGGTGCCAGTTTTACGCATGGATGCGGATAATACACAAACCAAAGGCTCTTTGGTGAAAATCTTGGACGAGTTTGCTAAAACTGCACCGTCGGTGTTAGTGGGTACGCAGATGATTGCCAAAGGTCATCATTTCCCGCAAGTTAGTTTGGTAATCATTGTTAATGCAGACGGTGGTTTCGTGGCGGATTACCGTTCGGCGGAAAGAACTTTTGCGCTGTTAACGCAGGTTGCGGGGCGGGCGGGACGTGCGGTCGGAACTACGGGTAAAGTCTATTTGCAAACCTATATGCCGAACCATTATGTGTATAAGTTCATTCAAAATTATGATTACTTGGGTTTTTATCAACGCGAAATTGCAGAACGACAGGCAACCAAATATCCGCCGTTTGCAACGATTGTGCGTGTGTTGGCTTCGGGGACGGTGGATACCAAGATTATCAATGTGTTAAAACAGATTATGCAACCGTTACGCGAATATGATATGGAACGACAGAACTTTATTTATTTGGGGGCGATGAAATGTCCATATGGTCGTTTGCAAAATAAATATCGCTATCAAATTTTGGCGCGCATTAAACAAGAATCGTCCGAACATGTCATTAACTATATGCATGAATGTGTGAAGGCGGTGGAAAAATTGCCAAGTGCGCGTAATGTAAAAATATTTTTTGAAATAAACCCAGCCAGTTTGTCGTAAACATAGGATATGTTAGCGGTAGGAGCGGTCGAACCAAAAAGAAAGGTTCGGGCGCAGTTAAAGAAACGAAAAAAGCATGTGAAACCGCTAAAAAGCGTTAAAGTGGATAAAATTGTTGGGTTTATACATAAAATATCCCCTAGATATTGTGATTTAAGATTATTGGTGCCTGTATTGGGATTGGTCTTGTTTGGTGTGTTAATGATTTATTCGGCGTCAAATTATAATGCAAAAATCTATTATGATGACAGTTTCTATTATACGGTAAAACAGTTGATTGGTTTGGTTTTGGGGTTGGTTGGTATGCTGGCAATGTATTTTATTGATTATCATTGGTTGCAAAAATTTGCTTTTGTGATTTTCGGTGTGTCGGTTGGTTTGTTGGTGGCGGTGTTTATCCCTGGAATCAGTATTTCAAAACTAGGTGCGACACGGTGGATTGGCATTGGTAGTTTTTCTTTGCAACCGAGTGAAATTGCGAAATTTGCACTGGTGATTTTTGCTGCACGAGTGTTTGCTGGTAAATTTAATTCGGAAAATAATGTTAACCGATTAGCGGTTCCTAAATCTTGGCAGGTTTTGGCGGTGTTGATGGCGGGTGGTGTCATGTGTTTGTTAATTATTTTAGAACCAAACATGTCGATTACCATGACCGTAGGAATTATCATGTTCGTTGTTTTATTTTTGTGTGGAACGCGCTTGAAAACTTTGGGCTTGATTTTGTTGCCCGCAATTGGTGCGGTCGCGGTGATGTTGATTGCGGCGCCGTATCGTTTGAAGCGTTTGTCGGCGTTTATTGATCCGTGGGCAAACCCTAAGGGCGAAGGCTTTCAATTGATTGAAAGTTTGTATGCGATTGCCAATGGCGGTTTTTGGGGCGTAGGGTATGGGCATAGCGTACAAAAGCATATGTTTTTGCCGTTTTCGGAAAGTGATTTTATTTTTGCAATTATCGCGGAAGAGTTTGGTTTGGTCGGCTGTGTCGCGTTGTTTGCGGTGTTTGGGTGGGTGATTTATCGAATTTTCAAAGTTGGGCGTGCGTGTCCGGATTTTTTCGGTCGTTATTTGTGCTATGGTATCGCAACCGTAATTATGGTACAGACCAGTTTGAATTTTGCCGTGGCGACTGGTTCAATTCCGCCGACGGGTTTGCCTTTGCCGTTTATTTCGTTCGGCGGGACTAGTTTGTTGGTTTTTATGTCGGCTGTTGGTGTGGTGCTGAATGTTGCAAAGCAGAATCGGAAAACGGGTTCGTTTTAATAAATGTATAGTTGATTTTATTGATAAGAAAAAGAATTTGGAGTTGGTGTAGCAGGTGTTGTATCATGGGAATGAAAATGAATAGGAGAAATTTAAAAATTAAATTGAAAGGAGCTAACATGCAAACGATAATCTTTGACAAACAAACAAATAAACAAACAGCTTTAATCTGTGTGATTTTGGCTTGTGTGTTTTTAGCGGTTGTTAGTAGTGTAACTGTACTAATCGTAAGAAGTGTTAAAATGTCTCAAATGAATTATGAAGAGGACTATCCAATCAAGGATAGTGGCTTTGTGATTCATGCAACGGGAGCGCTAGATGGAAATGCTTATTTGAATTGTGCCGAAGCGTTGGACGCGTGCATGGAAAACGAATGTTTCTTGATTGAAATCGATTTTATGTTTACAGCCGACAATGAAGTTGTTTGTACTCATGAATTTGAAAATATTGATGGTTTTTCATTGAGTAATCGTCCGACGTTGGCTGAGTTTAAGTCTACCAGAGTGGTGGCGGGTGATAAAACTTATACGCCGTTGACTTTTGAATACTTGTTGGAAGTTATGGCAAAGTATAAACAATTGAAAGTTGTGTTCGATTCAAAAGAAGGGAATTTTCAAGGTTGGGATACGTCGGCTTTGATTGAAAAAATGATCGACCAAGCAGGAAAGGCGGGGATAAACTTGCGCAAAAGAATGATTGTTCAAGTTTATTCAATTGAAAATTACGAGGATTTGCAGAAATTTGAGTTCAATGATTATTGGTATACTAACTATAAGAAAAATTATAGTGCGGAAAAAATTAAAGAATGTTTTGAAGATAAAGCAAATTTGACCGTTTATGTAATGTGGGCAAGTCTTTGGGATGAGTTTTATAAAGCTGGTTTTACAACGCAAAAGAAAATTGCTGTACATACTGTGAATAATAAAGATTATATGAATCGATTGTTTGAATCGGGTGTGAGTTATATTTATACTGATATTATTGGTGAATAGCTGATAACTAAAAAATGGCGACCAATTGGTCGCCATTTTGCTTGTTGTATAGTTGATTATTTACCCATGGTTAAGTCGGCTTTGGTGTTTGCAATGTTTAATTTGGAAAGTTTGACTGGGGTAGCGTGACCCTTGTTGGCAACGGCTTTCAAATATGCGTTTTTAATGTCTTCGTTGCTAATCATGCCGCAACTTTGGATATCGTTTTGTTCGCAAACAGCTTTGATGTCGTTAGAAAGTTTGAAAGACATGTTTTCGAAAGAAACGCGGTTGAAAATTTGTTTTTGGTCATTGGTTTTGGTTTTAGCAAAAAAGTCGTTAGAATCGCTGATCAATGCTTTATTCGCGGGTGTGATTTTGTAGGAATTGTGGGTTTCTTCAAAATTGTAATGACTGTCGGTAATGTGGAGAAGTGCGTTTTGTTGTCTGTCGGAATAGAAATGAATGTTGGGCATGTCGGACGAATTAAGATAAATATTGCGAACATTGCTGAATTTTTCATCGTTCAAATCGCCGAAAAAGTGGTCTTTGGCGTCAATGAACGAAAGATCCAAAACATTGCTGCAAATTTTGTCTTCGACCGTGATATGGTTGCAATTTGGTTCGGTCGAGTTAGTTTGAGCGTATTTGGGGTCAAATGCTGGATGTACGCGGTAAATGACGTTTTTGAATTTTACAAATGTGTCTTTGTTTTTCATTTTTTATGATTTCTCCCTTTATTTATGTGGAGTATAGCATGTGTAAATTGTCAAAGTCAATATGGGTGAAAAACAATTTTTCATTATTTTATAAAGGTGGTAAAATTGAAACAATTATGTCGTCACAAATTACACATTTGGCCGTGGCTAAACGGTATTTGGAAAAACACCCGTACGCGATAAAAAACGTGCAGGCTTTTTTAGACGGAAATGTGGCTCCGGATTTAGCCCCGAATAAAGCGGTGTCGCACTGCGGAAAACGTACCGAAAGGGGTAGTATGATTAAGTATAACTTGGAAAAAGTTAGCCCATTGAATTTTTTGGAGATACATGATATGACCGATGATTTTAACAAGGGACAATATTTGCATTTATACGTGGATTATGAGTGTTATAACCATTTCTTGTTTGGGTATTATCAACGGGCGACAAGTAGTGAACAGGCGAGCGTTGATATGTACGAGGTTTCGCGTCGTGATGATAAATATTTACGCCAAAAATATGGTGTAGATTATTTTGATACGAGTTTAGGAAAGGAGTTGCAAAAAATCAACGACGAATGGGACGCGGAATACGTGATTAAACGTCAGCGTCCTACGTATCGCTTTGAATTACCATATGATTTTCAGAGTTTAGAACAATTTATTGAACAGATGTCAGATGTGGAAATACCGCAATGATTATTTTTCCATTTTATCAATAAATAGAATGCCGTCCATGTGATCCATTTCGTGACCACAACAAACGGCGTCCATGCCGTGAAATGTCTGTGTGTGTTTTTTGCCGTTGCGGTCTTGGAATTCCAATGTTACTAAGTGTGGACGGCGGACGCGTCCGCTGATACCTGGGCAGGAAAGACAACCTTCGGTGTCGTAACGTGGATTTTTGGCAACCTTGACTGTGGGGTTGATGATTTCGACCAGTCCATATTCATCAGTTAAAATAATTGCCATGCGGTACAGAATACCGACTTGGACCGCAGCCAAACCCATGCCGTTGGCGTGGAGTAGGGTTTCGTGCATGTTGTCCAGTATTTCGTGTAAACGTGGTGAAAAATCATCAACAGGTTTGCTGATTTTACGAATTAAGGGGTTATCTTGTTTGATAATTGTTAAACGAGCCATATTTATTATTATAACGTGGTGTGTAAAATTTGTCCAGTAGTAAGTTGAATACAATATAATGTAGTACTTATTGTCATAACAAATACTAGATATAGATTTGAGTTAAAATTACGGCGTAAAACAATTTTGATTATAATTGCGGTGAAAGTGTGGATTTTGGTTGGATAATTGCTTGTTTTTGTGGTAAAGTGTGTATGTGAAAATTGTTTTTATGGGTTCTCCGCGTTTTGCCGCCGATGTTTTGGCGGGGATTATTGACAAACACCAGGTTGTTTGTGTTGTTACGCAGCCAGATACTGTGGCGGGACGTGGACATCAGGTGAGTATGAGCGCGGTTAAACAGTTTGCTGTGGCGCATGATATACCAGTATTACAACCAACAAAAATCAGTTTGGAGGCTGAAAAACTGCGCGCGTATCAACCAGACATTATTGTAACTTGCGCTTTTGGACAAATTTTAAGGCAAAGTGTGTTAGATGCAGCGCCGCATGGTGTAATTAATGTGCATGGAAGTTTATTGCCCAAATACCGTGGTGCAGCACCTGTGCAGTGGTCGGTGATTAACGGCGATAAGACAACCGGGGTCACGATTTTACAGACTGAATTGGGGTTAGATTGTGGTCCGATGATTTGCAAGGAAGAGATGCCGATTGAACCGACGATTACGGGTGGTGAACTGTTGAATGCGATGGTGCCATATGCGGTTAAAGCGTTGTTGAACGCGCTTGAACAAATCCAAAATGGCACGGCAAAATTTGAACCACAAAATCACGAAAAAGCGACGATGGCACCGATGTTGAATAAAGAAATGGCACGCATTGATTGGCGAAAATCGGCGTGCGATTTGGTTAATTTGGTGCGTGGAGTTAACCCGTGGCCTGTGGCTTGGTTTATGTTGAATAATCAACCAGTTAAAGTTTATTGCGCAACCGCGGTTGACGTACAAGCCCAGCCTGGTGTTGTGATTGAATGTAGCCCGAAAAAGGGGTTCATTGTCGGTTGTGGCGAGGGGGCTTTGCAGATTGAAAGTTTGCAAGTGCCTGGTAAAAAAGTTATGGCGGGTAAGGATTTTTGTAATGGTCGTGACTTGCATGGAGTGGTACTGAAATGACGAAGCAATATCTTTACGATTTGTCGTTTGATGAATTGAAAGACGCGTTAAAGCCGTTAAATGCGCCTAAATTTCGCGCGGAACAGATATTTAAGGCTTTGCACCAAGGTGTTGCGGTTGCGGAGATTACCAATATCCCAAAAGATTTGCGCGCTTGGTTGGTGGAAAATTTTAATTGTAATTTGCCAGAAATTGTGACAGTACAAACTTCGCGTGATGGCACGAAAAAATATTTATTGGCCTATGAACACCCCGAAATAACTGAAAATGGGGTAAAAATGGGAGAAAATGCGCCCAAGGACCTAATTGAATGTGTACTTTTGAACCAAAATTACGGCAACACGTTGTGTGTGTCGACCCAAGTTGGTTGTCGTATGGGTTGTCGATTTTGCGCCAGTGGAAAAAATGGTTTAGTGCGTAATTTGACCGCGGGGGAAATCTTAGCCGAAGTAATTTTGATTAATAAATTGAATACAACGCCAACGGCACGTGGAGTGACTAACATTGTTTTAATGGGGTCGGGTGAGCCGTTAGATAATTACGATAACGTGATGAAATTTTTGCGTTTGGTTACGGCGCCAGACGGAATTAACATTAGTGCGCGCAATATCAGTTTGTCAACTTCGGGGCTGGTGCCACGGATTCGACAGTTTGCGGACGAAAATACGCAAGTCAATTTGTGTATTTCTTTACATGCGCCGAATGATGAATTACGTCAACAAATTATGCCAGTAGCGAAAAAATATACTATTCGTGAATTGGTTGATGCAGCGAAATATTACTTTGAAAAGACGCATCGCCGTGTGATTTTTGAATACTCGTTGATGCTGAAAGACGGTGTGCTGTTCAATTGTGCGGTCGGTCAAGCCAAAGAACTTGCTAATTTAGTGCGCGGTTTCCCGTCGCATGTGAATTTGATTAACCTTAACCCGTTGCATTTTGATAGTCATGCGGTTTTGACACCGCCCAGTCGCGAAGTGGCGATGGCGTTTATGGACGCGGTAATCAAAAGTGGGGCTTCGTGTACCATGCGCAAAAACAAGGGCGATGATATTGATGGCGCTTGCGGACAGTTAAGATTGCGCCATATGGAACAGAAATAATTTTTTTTAGACTGTGATTGCTAAATCGAGTACCATCATGGCGGCGAACCCGAGCAGAAAACCGAGGGTGGCGAGGTTGCGGTTGGCAGGGGCAATGTCGGGGATAAGTTCGCTGATGACTACGGTAAGCATGGCTCCTGCGGCGAATGCCAAAGCTATGGGTAGAATATTGCGGGCAGTGATTGTGATGAAATAACCAAAAATGGCGGCGAAAAATTCCATAATTCCGCTGGATTGACTGATTAAAAAGGCTTTGGTGCGGGACATGCCGTCGCGGTAAAGCGGAACCGAAATTGTAATACCATCGGGAAAATTTTGGATACCGATACTAAGTGCGATAATTAAAGCACTGGATAGAGAATAACCGTCGATACCTATAGCAAGTGCGCTGAAACTGACGCCAAGTGCCAAACCTTCGGGAATGTTGTGTAATGGCATGGTGCCGATGAGTAAAATGGCGCGTTTTTTATTGTTGGCTTGGGGAAGTTTTTTATCCAAAATCAGACTGCTTAGAGCGATAAATAAACCGCCGGCAAGAAAACCAATGGTCGGTAATAGCCATGAATTGTGCCAAAGTTCGCCTGCTAAGGTGGTGGCGGGGAGAATAAGTGACCAAACCGAAGCTGCGGTCATTAGTCCTGCACTGAGACTGAGCATAATATCGAGTGGACGTTGATTGATTGATTTGAAACAGAAAACTACCGCGGCACCCAAGGCAGTCAAAAGATAGGTAAACAATGAAGCCAATAGTAGTAATGCAAAAGGGGAAAGTCCAGAAAACTCCATGTATATCATTTATGAAGGAAATTCGCTTTATGTTTATGGTAATTTATGGTATAAAAATAATGGAGGAAAAATGCAAGTTGCAATTTCGATTGAACCATATCTTGCGGTTGAAAAAGTAAAATTAACCCAATATCTTGAAGATATTGTTAAATTAAGCCGTGATTTTGCCAAAAAAGGCGACCAAGTGGTTTTGCATTTTGATTATTTTAAGCGTAATCCCGAAGTTTTTAGTTTGGTACAAAGTTATACGGATAAAATTGCGGTTGATTTGCATTTAATGCAGAAATCTGTGCCGTCGGTAAAAGGTTTTCGTTCTGTGTCGGTTGATTTAATTGACCAGCCGCAAAATATGCCAAACATAAAAGCGGAACAAATGGGCTTTGTTTTAGATTTGGGTTGTGATTTAACGGGATACGAAGATTTGATATCAAAAGTGCCGTATATCATTGTAATGACGGTTAAATGTGGTAAATCGGGACAAATTTTCAATGAATCGGCGTTGGAATTGGTTGGCAAAGTGCGTGCTGTCAATCCGCAAGCGGTAATTATTATTGATGGTGGCGTGAATGAAAGTAATATATATAAGTTGCAAAATGCGGGTGTAAACGTGGCTGTGGTAGGAAATTACGCCAAAAAATGTTACGAAAATGGCGAATTGGCAATAGGTATAAATAGATTGTTGCATAATTAAAAATTGTATGTTATATTACTTTCCATGAGCAGAGTATGTGATTTATGCGGCAAAGACAAATTGGCAGGTAACACTGTTTCTCACAGTAACCGCCGCGCACCAAAAAAGAGTGTGCCAAATTTGCAAAAAGAAACTATCACTTTTGATGATGGTGCAAAAGTTACTTTGAAAGTTTGTACAAAATGCAAAAAAACTTTAAATAAAGTTGGGTAATTAAATGGCAGTAAGCACTTCAAATTTATACGGTAACATCGCAATTTCGCGTAAAGCGATCCGCACAGTTGCGGGAGTCGCTGCTTTGGAATGTTACGGTATTTGGGGTGTGGGTCGTAAACGCATTGTGCGTAACGTTGCCAGTGATATCAGTTTGCGTAACGGTGTTCGCGTCTGGGTTAGCAAAAACAAGGTCGGTATTTATATTGACCTGATTATTTGTTTTGGTATGCCTTTGGACGCGATTATCAATTCGGTACGTAATACGATTAAATACCGTGTCGAGAATTTTACCGGCATGGAAGTTTTGTTTGTTGATATCCGAGTGATGGGTATCCGTAAGTGAAAGAGACAAGAAAGGAATTAAATTAAAATGAATAAAACGACAGTGAAAAAAACAACTTCGACAAGTTCAGCTAAAAAAACGACTAAGTCAACCAGTACTAAAACTGTAAAAAAGGTTGATAACAACGAAAAAGCTCCGATTACTTCAATTTCGGTTGCGATGTTGAAACGCATGTTCTTGGGTGCGTACAACTTGTTGGATAAAAACAAGGAATACATTAACAGTATGAATGTTTTCCCTGTTCCAGATGGTGATACGGGTTTGAATATGAGTTTAACCATGCGTACCGCAATGACGGAAGTCGAAAACGTTGCCAATAATTTGGTGGAATTGACCGACGGTATTGCGCGTGGTGCTTTGAAAGGTGCGCGCGGTAACAGTGGCGTGATTACCAGTCAGATTTTGAAAGGTATGATGTCGGTTTTTGGTAAAATTGGTAATGGTAAACTTACCACTCGCGTGTTTGCGGCAGCCATGACCGAAGGTGCGAAAACCGCTTATGCGGCCGTTACTTTACCTAAAGAA
This sequence comes from Clostridia bacterium, assembly GCA_045597505.1. GTDB lineage: Bacteria > Bacillota > Clostridia > Christensenellales > UBA1242 > RGIG8050. The sequence continues at coordinate 12,867 of JAZLKE010000030.1, forward strand.
GGTACTATTTTGACGGTTATCCGTGTAATGGCGGAAGAAGCCGAAAAAATTGCGCGTAATACCAGTGATTTTGTTGTATTTTTGCAAAAAGTCATTGATGCTGGTGAAGTTATTTTGGCTAAAACTCCAGAAATGTTGCCTGTTTTGAAAAAAGCTGGCGTTGTGGACTCGGGTGGTCGCGGTTTAATTACTATTTTCATGGGCTTGTTGGCAACTTTGGAAGGCAATTTGGAAATTAAAGAGTTGAAAAAAGATACGGATACTATGGTTTTCCGTGATACTGCCGATGAAGTTGCCGAAATTGAAGACATCAGCGAGATTGAATTTGCTTATTGTACCGAATTTTTTGTGGTTAATATTAAGAAAACGACTACTATGGCCAGCATTGATAAATTCCGTGTGCGTTTGATGGAATTGGGCGACAGCGTAATTTGTGTTGGCGATTTGAACATGGTTAAAGTTCACGTACACACCAATACGCCAAATTTGGCTTTGGGTGCGGCTCTGGAATTAGGTGAAATTACCAAAATTAAGATTGAAAACATGTTGGAACAAAACCGTGAATTGCGTAACAGTCGTAACATTCCAGATAAAGAACAAGGTATGGTTCAAGTGGCGACTGGCGAAGGCGTTTGCAGTTTGTTACGTGATTTGGGTGTTGATTTTGTGATTAAAGGTGGTCAAACCAGCAATCCAAGCGCGGAAGAAATCGCGACGGCTTGCGACCGTGTTCATGCGAAGACGATTTTTGTCTTCCCGAATAATAAAAACATTCTTTTGGCAGCTATGAATGCGCAATCTTTGACCAAGAAAAATATCGTAATTATTCCTACTAAGAGTGTTTGTGAAGGTATTTCTTCTGCGATTGCGTTTACTCCAGATGCCAGCGTAGACGAAAACACCCAAACTTTCTTGGCTACCATGGAAAACGTGGTTTCGGCTTCGGTTACTTATGCAGTACGCGATACCAAAATGGATAATTTGGATATTAAGAAAGGCGATATTATTGGGCTGGACGAAAAATCAATTGTGGCCAAGGGTAAAAATCCGAATGAAGTTGCCATGAAATTGTGTGAAATTTTGATGAAAGACACAATGTGTGCAATTACCATTTACTACGGCGAAGATATTAAAGAATCTGATGCGCAAATGTTGGGCGAAAAAGTTCAAAGCAAATTTGCGACAGCCGATGTCAACGTGGTAAACGGCGGTCAAAACATTTATTATTACTTAATCGCTTTGGAATAAAATTGGGTTTCGACAAATTTTTGAAGACTTTACGGCATAGTTTTGGTTATGCGCAATCGTAAAGTCTTTTTTACTGTGGCGGGCGTAAAGGTCGCAGTATCTGGTTTGTATCATCAAAGTCAGTTGGTTAAAGCCGACGGTTTGTATTTCGCTTTGAAGGACGGAACTTATGTTGACGAAGCTGTTAAAAACGGCGCGACCGTAATCGTCAGCCAAATTGGTGCCAATGTACAAGTACCAAAAAATGTCCTACACATTGAAGTGGTAAATGTACGTGAAAGTATGGCTTTGGCTGCCAAAGAATTTTACGGGAATGTTGTGGATAAAATGCGTGTGACCGCGGTCGTTGGTACTAACGGAAAAACAACCACGACCTACATCATGCAACATATTTTAGAAATGGCGACCGGAAAAAATGTCGGCGTGATTGGTACGACGGGTGTATTAAATGCGGGTAAAACTTGGGAAGGCGTGACAACTTTGACGACGCCAGACCCGATTGATTTACACCGTGCGATGGCCTGTATGTACCGTAATGGCGTACGTGATGTTGTGATGGAGATTTCGGCGCATGCAATTTATTATCATAAGATTGCGGGTATCAATTTTGCAGGGGTAATTTTTACCAATATTACGCAAGACCATTTAGACTTTTTTCAAACTTTTGAAAATTACAAAGATACGAAAATTGGCTTTTTTTATGATTTGAAAAATGGCGCGGTTGTCATTAACGCCGATGATAAGTATGGCTTAGAGGTTGCCGCTGCGGTTGAAAACAAGCCTGACATTTATGCTATATCTTATTCATTGAAGCATGACACCATTGTGGGTACGGCGCAATGGGCATTTGTTGACCAAGTTAATTTATCCGTTGATGGCAGTGATTTTATTTTGGGAAAAGCTGGTGCGTGCCATTTGGCGATACCTGGGTTATATAATGTTTACAATGCAGTGGCGGCGGCGTTATTGGCCAGTCATTATGGTGTGAATTGGGTAACAATTAAAGAAGCCTTAGCGACGGTGCCGGCGGTACCTGGACGGTTTAATTTATACGAAATTCACGGTGTACATGCGATAATTGATTATGCGCACACGCCGGACGGATTAGAAAAGTTATTGGAAAATGCGCGGGCAATTTTACCGCAGTCGGCGCGGTTGTTAGTCGTGTTTGGGTGTGGCGGAGATCGTGACCGATTAAAGCGACCTAAGATGGGCGCGATTGCGTATCGTTTGGCAGACTATGTAATTTTGACCAGTGATAATCCGCGTACGGAAGACCCAGAAGCCATTATTGACGAAATTGAACGTGGAATTAAAACCATGAATGTTAATACTTTGAACCAACATTTGAACGGAACCGAATTTAAATACGCGCGCATGGCTGACCGTACCCAGGCGATAGAATATGCGTTTAGTCAAGCTAAGTCTGGTGACATGGTGGTTATTGCGGGAAAAGGTCACGAAAACTATATGGAAATTAACCACCAAAAAATTCCGTATATGGACAGCAAAGTGTTAGATAATATTTTACGGAGGTAAGGTTGGATTTTAAGGCGGATTTATGGCTGGTGTTAATTGCGTTCGCGTTGGCAGTTGTCGCGGGATTGATTTTAATTCCGTGGTTAAAACGATTGAAGGCTGGTCAAAACATTTTGAAATATGTGGATATGCACGTTGCTAAAAATGGCACGCCTACTATGGGCGGGTTAATTTTCATGTTGCCGATTGTGTTAATTGCGGTTGTGTTTATCGGCTGGGATACGCCACTTAGTTTGATTATCGTGGTGGCCAGTTGTGGGTACGGAATTGTCGGTTTTTTGGACGATTTTTTGAAAATTAAACATCACCAAAATTTGGGCTTACGGGCTTATCAAAAGATTATTGGGCAATTAGGAATTGCTTTGTTGGTGGCGGTATTTTATTTACGTATCAATCCAAGTGGTGAAATTTGGGTACCGTTTGTTAATGTGTTTTGGCAAATTGGCGGCGTGGGAATTTTTGTTTTGACACTGTTGGTGTTGATTGCAACAACTAATGCGGTTAATTTAACCGATGGATTGGACGGTTTGGCAGGTACAACTTCGTTGATTTATTTATTGTTTATTTATGCGTTAATTGCGCTGACCGATATTGGCGACGAAGTAACAACTGTGGGTAATTTAATTGCGGTCGCGGTTGGTAGTTTGTTGGGTTATTTGTTGTTTAACACGAATAAGGCTTCGGTATTTATGGGTGATACTGGTTCGTTGTTTTTGGGTGGATTTATTGCGATGGTGTCGTTATTTAGTGGCTTAGGCTTCGCGCTGTTGTTTTTAGGTGTGGTTTTTGTGTGGTCGGCGTTAAGCACAATTTTGCAAGTTGGTTGGTTCAAGATTACCAAAGGAAAACGTATTTTTCGCATGGCGCCATTTCATCATCATTTGGAAAAATGCGGAATGCGTGAGTCCAAAATTGTTGCGGTTTATGCGGCGGTAACGGTCATTATGGGCATTGTGTTGGTTTTGTCTGTGATGTATGTTTAAGCGTCCGCTTTCATAAGCATAACTATGAAAGCAAAAATTATTGGGTACGGAGTCAGCGGTAAAGCTGCAGAAAGTTACTTGGTCGCACGTGGTGTGGAAACTGTGGTGGTGGCTGATGCAAATGAAAAAGTGTCGGGCGGATATGATTTTTGTGTGGTTTCGCCTGGTGTACCGATGAAGCAGATTTACGAGAGTGTGCCAGTAATTCCCGAAGTTGATTTGCCATTTTATTGTGAATCAAAAATTAAACCGCGTTGTTTGGTGGCGGTAACAGGCACTAATGGTAAAACGACAGTTGTAAATCAAATTTACCGCATGTGTCAGTTGGCTGAACAAAAGTCGGTTTTATGTGGTAATGTGGGTGTACCAGTATCGCGCGTGGCAAAAAAGTTACACAAGGCAATTGTTGTGATGGAAGTATCTTCGTTTATGTTGGAACAAACGCAAAGGCTACATCCACACATCGCAGTTTTAACGAATATTACGGCTGACCATTTAGACCGACATATCACGATGGAAAACTACATGCAATGTAAAGCCCGTATTGCGGAACGACAGACACGGCGTGATTGGTTGGTAATAAATTATGATGACCTGAACGCGCGTCAGATTGGCTTGTCAATACAAAAGGAACGTCGTTCGAGTGTGATTTGGTACAGCTTACAGCAAGCGGTAAAAGGCTATTTTGTACAGGACGGAAAAGTTTACGAAAAGTTAGGACGACGGGCGCGAATGTTGGGCGCGGTCAGTGAGTTAGGTGGTATGGCACATACTGTTTCTAATGCTTTGGCGGTAATCGCGGTCGGACGCAAATTAAAGTTGCCTTTGAGTAAAATTTGGCAGGCATGTTATTATCAACCGCAGGCACACCGAATGGAGTTGGTTGCGGACCAGCATGGTGTGGCGTTTTATAACGACAGTAAGGCTACCAATATGGCGGCAACTTTGGCGGCGGCACGGTCAGTTAAGTTACCAACTTGTTTGATATTGTGTGGATTAAGTAAGGGGCAAGACTACCACGAATTATTATCACAATTGCCAGATACGGTGGAACATGTATTAGTGTTTGGTAAGATTACTGAACCAGTGATGACGGTGGCGCAAACGTTAGGATTAAAAAATGTCACATCAGTCGTGGATTTACCAACAGCGGTAAAACGTGCTGCACAAATGGTTACGCGACCCGGTGTGGTACTGTTTAGTCCTAGTGGCAGTAGTTTTGATATGTTTGCTAATTACGAACACCGTGGCGATGAATTCAAAAAGTTTGTTGTTGAACTTATCAATCAAGCGCCACAATGTTTGCACCCAGTTGACGTAAATCTTTAACAATGTCTTGGTGACCGCGGTAAATGTATTCGGCGTGGTCGATGGTGGTTGTGCCTGAGGCAGCCAAAGCGGCGATGACCAGTGCCACACCTCCGCGTAAATCTTGGGCGGTAACGCGTACGCCTGTACAAGTTGACTGGGCGGGAATATGGTAGGAACTGGGACAGAGATTAGGTGTCGTGGCGCCGTGAAGCGTGGATACGCCTGTAATTTGAGCTTGGTTGTGCGTTACGATAATTTGGGCGCCGAGTTTATTTAGTTCAGGAACGTAACGGAAGCGATTTTCAAAAAGGTTTTCTGTAATGGTAGAGTGACCCGCTGTTAAAGCGGCGAGTACACAAAATTGACTTTGTAGGTCGGTGGGGAAACCTGGGTATGGTGCGGTATGTACATTGAAATTGGTTTTGCGGTGGCGGTTCATTACAATGTGAATTGTGTCGTCGGTGGTGGTGATTTTAGCACCGACGGTTTTTAATTTGTTAAGTAAGTTCAAATTATGGCTGGGGATTGTGTTGGTTAATGTGACGTCGCCACCCGTAGTTGCAATGGCGATTAAATACGAGCCTGTATTGATACGGTCGGGAATGGGTGTATAGGTTGTACCGTGTAATTTATCTACGCTGTGGATTGTGATGGTGTCTGTGCCTGCGCCATGAATTTGTGCGCCACATTGATTTAAGAATTGGCACAAATCCACAATTTCGGGTTCTTTTGCGGCGCCGTGAATGATATATGTGTTGCCAGTAATGCCGAGTGCTGTGGCTTGAATAATGTTTTCGGTTGCACCGACCGAAGGAAAATCTAAGGTTAAAATAGTGGGTTTACGGTGTTTATGTGGTCGGTAAGTTGCGGATATAGTGTCGTTGGAACAATGACATTTAACACCAATTTGACGCAGTAAAGTTAAGTGCAAATCGATTGGTCGACTGCCAATGGCACAACCACCTGGGAACGGTAATTCGACTTTGCCTAATCGTGAAAGCATGGCACCCATGACAAAAATACTGCCACGAATCTTGGGCGCGGCTTGACGGTTAATTTGGTGGGTATAAATTTGATCAATATCAATTTTGACCGTGTCGCCTTGAATATTGACGGTACAACCTAAGTCCGCCAAAATATGCAACATTTGTCTTAAATCGGATAGTTTCGGGACGTCGTGTAGTGTGACTGTGCCGTGAACCATCAGACACGCGGTCATGATGGGAAGTAGGCTGTTTTTGGCACCCGACATGCGTAAAGTTCCTTGCAAGCGGTTACCCCCGATGATTTGAATTTGTGACATTAATTCATATTATGTTTGACCAAGTTGACGGTGTGACTTATAATTGTTATTGAGATGAAAACTAGGGTTTTGTTAATCATGCTAATCATTTTTGTCGTGTTGGCAGGAATTTGCATTACCTGTGGTACAGTTTTTGTGGTACGCGAAATCGAAGTGGAAGACCAAACCGTGATGTCCGCCAATCCTTTAAGTGATGATGAAAAAAATGCGCTGATTGAAAAATGTGGTTTGAACGGGAAAAGTATTTTATTTAATTTGAACCAAGATAAAATTGCCACCAATGTGAAAGCGGTTAACCCGATGTTCAAATTGCAAAATGTTGTGGCAAAATTTCCGAACCATGTGACCTTGGTGATTTCACGTCGTGTGCCAAAGTTTGTGGATAATAATCATGTTTATGATGCGGAAATGTGTATTGTGGGTAGCGGAATGGATGCGGACTTGGTAAATATTAGCACTGTTAATTTGCGCTTAAAAGATGGGTTGAATGCAGGTGATTTGGCGGTTGGTGCTGATGACGCCACTAATTGCAAAATTGAACAGTTAAAAGTGGTTGCGGATTATTTTCAATCGTTAGAAGGCTTTGAAATTAGTTATGATGATACCGTTGGCGAAATTGGTAGCGGTAAGTGTTTATGTTTGTGGTTGAAAATTAAAGCTGATGTGACTTTCAAAATCAAGATTGGGTTGCATGATAATTTCCGTCATGCGTTAGATTATACTTACCACGTGTATACCGATGCGGACAAGGCCAATCAAGTTGCAGGTGTATATGAAACACTTTATCAAGAAAACAGTCATGAAAACTGTGTAACAAACGTTGGAGGCGTAAAAAATTACCGTGAAGAATGATTTAGTGGCAGTTTTGTATTTTGATGATACGCAGGTAGTGGGTCGCGTGGCGCGTGTAAATTACGGGCAAAATATTACACCGATTACGACCGTGCGTAAAGATTATAGTGGCATTATGGATAACCACTTTAACGACCGTAACGACTTTACGACGACGGTAAATGCTGTTGTTAAAGAAATGGTGCAAGGTTTAAGTCGTGTACCGCAAATTTTGTATGTGGCGGTGGCTAACCAATTTTGCCAAGTACAAACACAGACCAGTGAATTGGTATTTGACCACGTAACAAAAATCAATCGTCAACATCTGCAACGTTTATGGGAAGATACGCAGTTTGATACTACGAACGTGGAAATTATTCACAAGCAGGCTTTGTATTACAAGTTGGAAGAATACGAAGAGGTTTTGATTGATGTTTTAGGAACTGCGACAATTGGGGTAACAATGGTTTCAAGTGCGTTGGCTGTTAATCAAGAATTCCGCTATTTATTCGATTTAGAAGCAATACAACGCGCGGGCTTTTTGAATTACAAATTTGTGTCGGTGGCGGCGTGCGAATTATTTATGATTCCAGAAAAAGTGCGTGATGCTGGTTGTACGTTGGTGCGCTGTGATTTCTTTTCGACTTCGGTTGCCAATGTTTTGGGAGACGGTTTGTTACAATTGGCGCATTTTAATTTAGGGTCGGGTTATTTAGTTAGCGAAATTATGGATTATTTCAATTTTGATTACGATACCGCGGTTAAGTTGTTAGCACAATGTACGCCGACTTTTGAAGTGTTGGTAGAGGAAAAGTATACGGCGAATGGGGTTAGTGTGCCTGCCAGTATTTTGAATAAGTTGGTTATGGACCGTTTGAATGAATTTGGTAAGCGTTTGAGTAATTTTGAAAACGCGCGAGTAGTTTATTTATCGGGTGGTAACTTTGACCAAATTTATGGTGCGCGCAATGTGTTTGCCAATATTTGCGATCGCACTATGTTTGCCTGTGAAGATAAATTGACTGGCGAAGTTGCGTATCCAGAAAATACTTTGAATGCGATTGTACGTTATGTTTTTTGTTAAGGAACACAAGTAACTGTGGCATGCATAAATAAAGGGCATGAGCAATAATTCAATCAATCAACAAATTACCATTCAAAATACGCGTGCCGATATTATTGGCGAATTGGAAGCAATTATCCAATACGAAAATCATTTAGATGTGACCGAAAATCCGCTGGCGGGAGAAGCTATTCGTGATATTGTGCGCGAAGAAAAATTACATGTGGGACAGTTGTTTGGTTTGCTGTTCAAATTGGATCCGGAAAGCAAGAAACAATTTGAATTGGGCTACCATGAATTTGTCGAAACGCGTAAATAAGGCAATGAAGGTGTTGTGAGGCTGTCAAAATCAAATATTATGATGTTAATTTGTCTATTGTATCTGTTTTTTAGTCAACGCTGGCAATCGTAAGTATAACAATTTGTTTGGCGCCTGCGTTTCGTAAAGTTGTCGCACATTCGTGTGTGGTTGCGCCAGTTGTGTAGACATCGTCAAGTAATAAAATTCTTTGACCTTTAATTTTGTCAGCATGCATTTTAGCAACGGTAAATGCTCCTTTTAGGTTGGCGACGCGTTGTGTGTCGGTCATGTGTTTTTGAATGATGGTTTTCTTGGTGCGGACAAGTGCGTCGGTAACTACTGTAAGATTTAGGTATGTAGCAAGTTCCTTGGCGAGAACTGTGCTTTGATTATATCCGCGTTCGTTGTAACGACTGCGATGTAGTGGTACGGGAATGATAATCGGTGGTGTGGAAAATTGTTTGGCAATATGTTGCAAATAAACCGCGGCTAAATATGGTGTCAAAGCTTTGGCAATGAAGCCGTTGTCGGCGTATTTTAATTTGAGAATCATGGTGCGAATTGGCTCTTCGTAAACGAATGGTGAGTAGTGGTTGGTTTGAGGTGCGGTAGTAACTGGCAAAGTTGCCATACAATTGGAACATAAGTAAGCGTTGTTAGATGCTTGAATTTCGCAACCGCAAGCCATACAAGTATAATTTGGAAACCAATTCATGCGTTAGTATACAACGGAATATCAGGTGGTCAAAACGGCTTTTATATGTTATTATGCCGTAATGAAAATCTCAACTAAGGGACGTTATGCTTTGCAAGTGATGGTGGAATTCGCCGTACATGACGGAGAAGTTTTGTCTTTGAAATCCGTGGCGGAAGCGCAGGGAATTTCTTTGAAGTATTTGGAACAGATTGTCCAGATGTTGGTTAAAGATAATTTATTGTTAAGTTTCCGCGGTGCGAACGGTGGTTATAAATTAGCAAAGAAACCGTCCGAAACAACTGTGGCAGAAATTTTGAACGCAACCGAAGGCAGTCTGGCGGTGGTAAATTGCATGGACCACCCAGACTGTGGACATCAGTGCCATTGTCGAGTACGTAAATGTTGGGACAAATTGAACTGTTTGATTGATGACTATTTACAGAGTGTTTCTTTGGCGACGCTTTTGGCGGAATGAATTTCTACTTTACAAGTAGGAATTGTTTTGGTATAGTATTTCATACTGAAAAGATAGGAAATAGCAAAGTGCAAAAAATGATTTATTTAGATAATGCTGGTACAACCAAAGTCAGTGAAAAGGTGAAACAGGCTATGTTGCCTTTTTTTGACGAAGTTTACGGCAATGCATCAAGTTTGTACACTTTTGGTCAACGCGCAAAAGAACAATTGGAAAATGCGCGTGCTATGGTGGCAAAATGTTTGAACGCGCAACCACGCGAAATTTATTTTACTTCGGGTGGCAGTGAAAGTGATAACTGGGCGATTAATGTTGCCGCGCAAATTGGTGCGCGCCAAAATAAGAAGCACATTATTACGACGGCGTTTGAACATCATGCGGTGTTACATACTTTGAAAAAACTGGAAAGTCAGGGGTTTGAAGTAACATATTTACCAGTACATGAAAACGGTATTGTGCGTTTGGACGATTTGAAAAAAGCCATGCGTTTGGATACTTGCTTGGTTACGATTATGTTTGCGAACAATGAAATTGGTACTATTCAACCGATTGCTGAAATTGGTAAATTGTGCCGAGAGAAAAAAGTTTTGTTTCATACTGACGCGGTGCAAGCGACTGGGCACGTAGCAATTGATGTTGTTGCAATGAATATTGACATGTTAAGTATGTCCAGTCATAAATTCCACGGACCAAAAGGCGTAGGTGCTTTGTACGTGCGCCAAGGAATTGCGTTAACCAATTTAATTGAAGGTGGTGCGCAAGAACGCGGTAAACGTGCAGGTACAGAAAATTTGGCGGGGATTTATGGCATGGCGGTGGCTTTACAAGATGCGGTTGCCGAAATGAAACAGGTGGCGGCACGTGAAACTAAGTTGCGTGATAAATTGTTTGCAGAGTTAAGTAAAATTCCACACAGCGCAATTAATGGCGATATTAAACATCGTTTGCCTAATAATTTCAATATGTGCTTTGAAGGAATTGAAGGCGAAAGCTTATTGTTATTGCTTGATGATGCGGGGGTTTGTGCTTCGTCTGGTAGTGCGTGTACTTCGGGTTCTTTGGACCCGTCACATGTGTTGTTGGCGATTGGGCGACCGCATGAAGTGGCACACGGTTCGTTGCGTTTAACTTTGAGTAAATATACAACCGAAGATGAAATTGATTGCGTGATTAAAAAAGTTCCAGAGATTGTGGACTATTTACGCAAGATGTCACCAGTTTGGGACGAATTACAAAAAGGAGAGAGAAAATATGCTTTATAGTGAAAAAGTGATGGACCATTTCCGTAACCCGCGTAATGTGGGTGAAATTCCAGATGCGGACGGGATTGGCGAAGTTGGTAATGCTAAGTGTGGTGACATTATGCGTATGTACATTAAGGTCAAAGATAACATTATTACCGACGTAAAATTTATGACTTTTGGTTGCGGTAGTGCGATTGCAACCAGTTCGATGGCGACCGAATTGATTAAGGGTAAATCTTTGGATGAAGCGCTGACTTTAACGAATAAGGCCGTTGTAGAGGCGTTAGACGGGTTGCCTGCGTATAAGTTGCATTGTTCGGTGCTGGCGGAAGAAGCCGTGAAAGCCGCAATTAAAGACTACTATGACAAGCACAATATCGCCTATGATGAAGAACAATATTGTTCGGGTAATTGCGCGTGTTGTCATATGCACGACGTCCACGAAGAAAACTGATTGTGAAAAATTTAACAGGAAGCCTGACACGTGTCGGGCTTTTTTGTTTGTGGAACTTGAAATTTATGGTATCCCTAGCAAAGGAGAACATATGGAAATTTTACTTTCGACCAATAACAAATCAAAGGTTAATTTTATTAAACAAGCTGCCGCTGGTTTGGGTTTGGAGTTTAGGATTTTGAAAGATTTGGGATTAAAACTTGAAGTTGAAGAAACTGGTAAGATCGCGGTTGAGAATGCGATGATAAAAGCGCGTGCTTTAAGTGTTGACAGCGGAATGCTGACTTTGGGTTGGGATATGGGTATGCGGATTGATGCGTTGCCAGAAAAATAGTGTCACGCAAGCATAAGGTTTGCGAAGAAAAGGGACGTGTTGACTTAATGGAACAAAAATCCGCCACTTCAAAAACAATGTAACAAAACAGCCCGCAAACGCGGGCTTGTTTTTGGTAGTCCGAATGGGAATCGAACCCATCATTACGCCGTGAGAGGGCGTCGTCTTAACCGCTTGACCATCGGACCTTAATTTACAGTTGAATTATACGCGAAAAAGCGTTATCATGCAATATGAATTTATTACCAAAGAAAGTTTGTATTACGACCTTGGGGTGCGATAAGAACCGTGCGGACAGTGAGGTTCTGGCGGGGTATTTACAACGTGCGGGTTGTATTATGGTTGACAATGATACCGAGGCTGACATCATGATTGTTAACACTTGTGGATTCATTAACAGTGCGCGCGAAGAAAGTATCAAAGCGATTATGGCAAAGTTGCCACACAAGTCGCACGCTAAGTTGGTGGTCTGTGGTTGTATTGTTCCAAATAATAAAACCGAATTGATTGAAAGTTTGCCCGAAGTTAACTTGTGGTGGGGAACTAAGGATTATGAAAAATTGGCGGAAGAACTGACCAGAAAAAAGGCAATTAAAGGCGAAAAATTGTTATCAACACCGTCCAGCTATGTTTATATTAAAATTGCCGAAGGTTGCAATCGCCGATGTGCTTTTTGTACAATTCCTCTAATTCGTGGTTGTTATGTATCGCGCCCACTTGATGATATTGTAGCTGAAGTTCGACACTTTGCGAATTTAGGTGTGCCAGAATATATTTTGGTGGCGCAAGATGTGACTATGTATGGTTTTGATATTCAAACTAATTTGGTGGAATTGTTACGTGCGATTACGTCGATTGATGGTGTTAAACGTGTGCGTTTGCATTATTGTTATCCAGAGTTATTGACGGATAGTTTATTAAATGAAATCGCGACCAATAGTCGAATTGTAAAATACTTGGATATTCCATTCCAACATTGCAATGCGCGAATTTTGAAACTAATGGGTCGCCGTGGCGATGCTGAAACTTACAGTGCGTTAATCGAAAAAATTAGAACTATGATTCCTGGGGTAACTTTGCGGGCGACGATGATGGTTGGTTTCCCGACCGAGACCGAAGCGGAATTTAACGAGTTGTTGGATTTCTTGCGCAAAGTGAGATTGGACTATGTTGGTTTCTTCGCGTATTCGCGCGAAAAAGGTACAACCGCTTACGTGATGGAACAAGTAAATGCTGCGGTAAAGAAAGCACGCTTACGGGCGGCGGAACGGGTACAACAAGTTATCTTGGATACTAAGCTTGCCAGCGAACGCGGACAAATTGTTCATGTGGTTTGTGATTCGGTGGTTGATGGTGTGGCGCGTTGTCGTACAGCGGCACAAAGTCCCGAGGTTGACCCATGTATTTATGTTGATCAAGATGACGTCAATGAACCGTTAATAGTTGGCCATGAATATGATATTCGTTTGTGAGTTGTACTTGCGTGGACGAGCGAAAATGTGGTTTAATTGAGATATGGAAACTTTGTTTGATAATTTACATCAAACGCGAAAACCGTTGGCTGAACGTATGCGCCCACAGGTTTTGAATGAATTTGTGGGACAACAGCATTTATTAGCCGAAGGAAAATTATTGCGTCGTTTAATTAAAGCGGGTCGTGTGCCGAGTGTAATTTTCTTTGGACCACCTGGAACTGGTAAGACAACTTTGGCGCAAATTATTGCTGACAGCAGTAACGCTAAGTTTGTTAAAATTAATGCGGTATCTACGGGTGTTGCCGAAGTTAAAACGGTGATGCAACAAGCTAAAGCTGATTTTGAAATTAGTGGTAAAAAAACTTATTTATTGTTAGATGAATGTCATCGTTGGAACAAAGCGCAAAGCGATTCGCTGTTAGGCGCCTTGGAAGCTGGTTATTTGCTCTTGATTGGTTGTACAACTGAAAATCCGAGTTTCAGTATGACGCGGGCAATTGTGTCGCGCTGTACGGTGTTTGAGTTCAAACGTTTGAATGAGGACGATATTAAAAGCGTGTTAAAACGGGCTTTGAACGCGCCACAAGGTTTGCGGGATTATCGCATGCAGGTAGATGATGCGGCGCTTAATTATTTTGCCAAAGCGTGTGGTGGCGATGTGCGTAGTGCTTTGAATGGTTTGGAATTATGCGCGATTACTAGTCAACCAAACAAGGACGGAATCATTGTTGTTGACCAAAATGTGGCTGCCGAATGTTTACAACAAAAAGCTTTGAATTTGGACGAAACTTTGTATTATCATATTCTGAGTGCGTTCTGTAAGAGTTTGCGTGGTAGTGATGCTACCGCCGCTTTGTATTATGCTAATCGGTTAATCGCGGCTGGTATGCAACCACAAATCATTGCGCGTCGTTTAATTGCACACGCCAGTGAAGATGTTGGTTTGGCTGACCCGCAAGCTATGGTACAAGCTTGTTCGGCTTTGTACGCTTTGGATAACTTGGGAATGCCAGAAGGAAATTTAGCGTTGACCCAAGCGATTGTTTATGTTTGTCAAGCACCCAAAGATAACCGCGTGGTCGTAGCAATGGACCGCGCAATTGATGATGCTTTGAATCATGCCGATGACCGAATTCCTGAATATTTGAAAAACCATACTGCGGCCAGCAAGTTTTACAAATATCCGCACGACTTCGGTGGCTACGTGGAGCAGCAATATTTGCCAGACAGTTTGAAAGACCGTGTATACTTCGACGAAAAGAAAAAGAAAGATAAGTAATGGCTACGGCGAAGAGTTATTGTGAGTTTGTGGTGGAACAGTTGCGTGAGACGGGTAAAATCAGCTGTCGACCGATGATGGGTGAATATATGCTTTATTGTAATAGCGTGCTGTTTGGTGGAGTTTATGATAACCGCTTGTTGATTAAGAGAACCACAGGCAATGCTAAATTTGATTTACCCGAAGTTATTCCTTATCCGCATGCTAAACCAATGCATCATATTGAAGACGTAGAGGACTGTAATTTGTTAGTAGAGATTGTTACAACTACAGTTGCTGATTTAAGAAGTTAGTCGTTGTATAAGGTAATTAAGTGTTGAGAAAGTAAAACAGAATGTCCGTCATAACGGACATTTTTATTGTGAAAAATCGTTGGTATCTTGATTTTGCTGAATGCACTGTGATAAAATGTACATAAAGATAAAGGGGGCGTTATGTCGAACAAATTTACTAAATTTATGCAAGAACTCTTTTTACCGATTTATTGTAAACAAGAAAAAGAGACAATGGTTAATTTGTCGGGAAATTTAACTCTGATAATGGTTGAAAATACAAACCGTGATTACGAGATGGGCGATAAGGCTTTTACGGTTAAAGATTATGCTTGTGTACGGTCGGTAGAAGATTTGGCGAACTTATCCGAAAAAGAACGTACAATGCAAGCAACGGCTTATGCGATAAAATGCAGACTTTAATTAAACGACCAAATGAAATTGGAATGACTTTGTAAGTTAAAAAATTGATTTGTCTAAAATATTATGATTGATATATACTAACCGTAGACATGGGGGCACAACATAAGAAATTTAATGGTTTACGTATCAGTATTTTAAGTGTACTGGTAGTGTTAGCTTTTTTAATGTCAGGTGTTGGCGTATGGATAATTGACTTGGAAAATACGTTTGCGCCTATTTTGAAATTGAATGCGTCCGATGATCCACAACAAAATAATAATTCAGAATTTAATCCAGAATCTGTCGATCGTTATTGGGGTACTGTTGATGGTGAATATGATGACCGTGATGGTATTCGCAGTGGTGGTTTCGCAGAACGTAAAGACAAGGTTTGTTACATTCGTACGCCAGGTGAATTGGCTTTTATGCGTTATGTTATTACAACTTCTGGTAAAGCAAGTACAACCGAAAATTATGATGGTTATACTTTTATTTTGGAAAACGATATTGATTTAAGTATTGCCAGTCATAATGTAAAAGACGAAAACAATAACAGTGTAGAATTGCATCCTTATTGGGCGCCGATTGAAATTGATGCTTTGGGAACTGGTAAAAACAAGAACATCGTTTTTGATGGTAATGGCAAAACAATTACTGGTATGAAAATTAAATATGATGGTATCACTACGGCAAAAAATGCTGGATTTTTTGCATCAATGATTGGTGGTGCTGTTATGAATGTAACTTTTAAGGATCCGGAAATTATTTATAATTATAATGGAATCAGTGTAAAAGATGACGATCCGAATCGTCCAACCGAACCGAGTGAAATTTGCATTGGCGTGATTGCAGGTGAGGCTGAAAGTACTTACATCAATAATGTTGAAATTGTTAATCCGAAAATTACCTTCACCAGTGATAATGTGAATGCACATAATTTCTGTGTGGGTAATGCCGTCGGTAAATTGTCATTAACCCGTAAAAACAAAGAAACGACGATTAACACGTTTTCACCTAAACAATGGGGGTTGGATAAGGTCAAAGTTTGCAAAGAAGATGCTAAGACGCCAACCATGACAATTACAATCAATAAAGGCGTTGAAACATATGACAACGAGATGGGACAAACGGTAACCACTAATTTGGGTAAAGCGACATATGGTTATTTTGGTGGTTTGGTTGGTGCCAATGTTACAAGTAAGATTATCAACTCGACCATTCAAGATGCAGTAATTACTCCAGTGATTGCTGATGATGTTGCGGGTACTTATTATGTTGGTGGTATTGCTGGGTATAGTACTCAAATTGCAGCGGGTGAAACTTTAGTTGTGGCAGCTGGGTTGTACAATAATTTGGTCTTGAACGTTAACTTAGGAACAATAACTGATAGCAATACGCGCTATTGGGGTAACTTGATTGGTCAAATTTTCATGGGCAGTTGGGCTTATAACAACTTGGTGATTGGTGCGACAAATAATTCGAATATCTTGTGGGGTAATGTGTCCAACTCTAAGGTGGTTTATGATGTTGTACATAATGTTGATCACTGTATTGGACATGTTTTGGGTGGATTTGATCCATATTATTTAGTAGATTACGCCCATAATGATTTACGTCATCGCGGTTCTGGTTGTGCCGCACAATATTCAAATGAATATTGTTCTGTTCATCAAGAAAGAACGGGTGTTGACAGAAGTGTGAAAATTGATAATGACACTTACTCATTTGGTACAGAAGAAGATATGTCAAATTACAATTTTACTTTTGCAAGTTTAAGTGTTTTCAATAGTAGCGTGTTTGTAACTGACAAAAAATATGAGTTGGCAGCTGGTGCAATTAATGATAGTTCATTTTTTGATTTAATGAGTAACGTGGCGGATTACAAATTAAAAAGTGATTCAAGCCAAATTAAAAAGGGGTTGTTGTTTAATGTGGCATTGCCAATTTTAACTTACGAAATTGGTTTGACTGTAAATGAAACAAATCCTAACGGTGAACCTTTGGGTGCGGAAGATAAATTATATGAAGCCGTTTATCAATTCTGCCGTTGGTCGACCAGCCCACTTGGTTTTGGTAAATATTTCGGTGAAAAATATAACATAACTTTTGATTCTGCTGGTTTCGATGGTGAACATGGTTATACTAATGAAACTGGTGTCGGAACAATTTCCACTCCGCATTTTAGTGCTGATAATACTGGTGTTGGTAGTGATGTTGATGTTAGAATTGTTGAACGCAGTTATCAACAATTGGTTTATCCAGTAGAAGACCCAGTTTGCGAAGGTTACAAATTCTTGGGTTGGAAAATTAAAGGTTATACCAGTGGTTTGACTTCGACGATTGACGAGAGTAATAGGGGATTGAGTTCGTTGGTTGACGAAAACGGTTTTTATAAATTTGATGAACGTGTTTCAACTAACCGCGCCTTGGTGGCCATTTGGAAATTAGATCAATTCTACATTAACTATTGGTATGTTGATCCCGAAGGTAAAGAGGAAAACCGTTTATTAAATGACAACACTGAAACAGTAACTGTTGAGGGTCAGGAAGTTACAAAACATTATTCGTACAAAGTTTCGTACAATGACGTGATGCCAAAATTGGAAAACCAAACTTCAGATAAAGGTTACGAATTCCGTGGTTGGTATGAAGATGTTAGCGCAAAAGGTATTGTAGATGAATTAGATCGTCATTATTTCTTAGATGAAAATGGTAACGAAATTAATAAAAGAATGCCAGGGCGTCATCTTGATTTGTATACTGGTTGGGAAGATAGTTTTAATACATTACGCAAAACTGTTTATGACAAAGTTTATGTTGAATATAATGAACACTATTTAGATTATTTTGACAATATTTTAGGCGCGGCTTATCATAGTGCTTATACTGCCGCGGCTGATGCTATGCGCGATTTGGATAAGTCACGTACTACGGAGTTATTGACTAATTTGCGCCAAAACTTTTCCATCTTGAAAGTTGAACCGAAAAAATTGATTTATATCAATGAGTCAGAA
Source organism: Clostridia bacterium (assembly GCA_045597505.1). GTDB lineage: Bacteria > Bacillota > Clostridia > Christensenellales > UBA1242 > RGIG8050. The sequence goes on from JAZLKE010000030.1 coordinate 31,092, forward strand.
GGAAAATTCCAACCAGCTTTTGATCCAAGCAAAAAAGAAAATTCCTGTCCGTTCTTGTATGATAAGAATGCGTACTTGGAATATATGACAATTAAAGAACAAGTAGAAAAATATGCTAAAACCGATCCGTATGCCGATTTGAGATGGGACAGTGAAAACGAACGTAAGACGAAATATAAAGATGTAATTGATCGTTATGTTTTCTATTATGAACGTTTGAATAAATCGTTCAATGCTTTAGCGTTGAATTTAAAAGATAGCGTGATTTCGGCTGGTGGTTTGAGTTCAAAAGAAGTTAAGGATTTAATTGCGCGATACGAGGATTTGGAAGCACGTTACAAAGAACTTTACGACACTGGTAAGTATGCCTTGTATGATGTGAAAGAATTGGAAGTTGCGGAAAAAGAGGCAAAAGATTGTTGGGTTGAGTACAGTCGTAATTTGGGCTTAAAAGAAATCAAGTCTGTTGTAGAAAACTATGCAACTGCGTTTAGTAATTTGAAAACCAAGAATGCTGTATCCGATGAAAATAATACTCAAAACGGCGCAAAGGAAGGTGGTTTGGGAATTTCGCCAATCGTTTTGAGTGTGATTGTGGTGGCTTTGTTGGCGGTAGTAACTTTTGGATATATTGGCTTTGACTTCGGATTAAATAAACGTCGTGTTGCCAAAAACCGTGCTGCAGGAATTTTACCAGTTGTTGAAGAAAAATCGAAAAACGACGATGATGATACTTATATCTAAGCTGAGAAAATGTTTGACAAAAACAGTAAAAATATGCTTTACAAAATTATTTTCTTGTTGTAAACTAATCGTTATTGTGGATTTATCAGCGGGGAGGATTGTTTTTTGAGTAAGGTCGATGCGATCGAAGTGGAGGGCATTGTCATTGAAGTTATGCGTAATGCTAAGTTCAAAGTCAAATTGTCCAATGGTCATGTGATTATGGCTTACTTATCCGGAAAACTTTACAAAAATAACATTAAGGTCCTTGAAGGTGATATGGTCAAGTTGGAAATTTCGCCTTATGATTTGAACAACGGCCGTATTACATGGCGCAGTAAATCTGTAATTGAGAACGGAGGAAATGGACAATGAAAGTGAGAAGTGGAGTAAAACCAATTTGCAACAAATGCAAGGTTATTAAACGCAACGGTACTGTGATGGTTATTTGTGAAAATCCAAAACATAAACAACGCCAACCGCGTCCGTCCAAATCACCGCGATAAGGCAAAAAATTCTCGCACACCCCGCGCGGCAATTTTGGGGTGCGCGCTTTTATATATAATTTAGAAAAAGGAGAAAATAATGGCAAGAATTAGTGGTGTGGATATACCAAAAGACAAATGTATCAAATTTGCTTTGACATATATCTATGGCATTGGTGAAAAAACGGCAGATAAAATCTGTGCTGAATGCAAGGTTGATCCAACCATTCGCACAAAAGATGTGCCGGAAGCAAAAATTAACGAAATCAGAACTTACATTGATAAGAATCTTAAAACGGAAGGTGACCTTCGTCGTGAAGTATCTTTGGATATTAAACGTTTAACCGAAATCGGGTGTTATCGTGGTATCCGTCATCGTAAAGGTTTACCAGTTCGTGGTCAATCAACTAAACAAAACGCGCGTACGCGCAAAGGTCCAAAGAAAATGGTTATCAGGACCAAGGCATAAGGAGTGAGGAGGAAATAAATGGCAGAAGCAAAATCTAATGCACCGATGAAAAAAAAGCCAGCCACCAAGCGTAAAGCGAAAAAAACTTTGAACGCGAAAGGTAAGGCTTACATCAATGCGTCATTCAATAACACAATCGTGACTTTGACCGATGACCAAGGCAACGTAATCAACTGGGCCAGTGCGGGTGTCGCCGGTTTTAAAGGAAGTCGTAAATCAACTCCATTCGCTGCACAAACTACCGCAGAAAAAGCGGCTGCAATTGCAAAAGAAATGGGTTTATTAAAAGTCGATGTTTTTGTTAAGGGTCCGGGGGCAGGTCGTGAAAACGCTATCCGTGCACTTAACCAAGCAGGTTTAGAAGTGTTGTCGATTACTGATACTTCACCAGTTGCTCATAACGGTTGTCGACCACCTAAGAGAAGGAGGAAATAATCATGGCGAAATATGTTGGACCAGATTGCCGTCTTTGCCGTCGCGAAGGTTGCAAATTATTTTTAAAGGGTGAACGTTGCTTATCCGCTAAATGCGCGATGGAAAAACGCCCAGTCGTTCCAGGTCAACACGGCTTGGCACGTAAAAAAGAAAAAGAATATGGTACCCAATTGCGTGAAAAACAAAAAGTTAAACGCGCTTATGGCTTACAAGAAAAACAATTCCATTTCTTGTATGAAAAAGCTGCGAACGCAAATGGTCGTACTGGTGACAATTTGTTGTCGTTTTTGGAACGTCGTTTGGATAATGTTGTTTATCGTATGGGTATTGCGGACAGCCGTAGTGAAGCTCGTCAATTGGTTTCACACGGACACATTACCGTTAATGGTAAAAGCGTAAATATTCCGTCTTACTTAGTTGAAAAAGGCGATGTTATTGCAATTAAAGAAAACAAGAAAGATTTGGAAATTTTCAAAGTTTTGAAAGACCAAAAAATGAGTTTACCAAAATGGTTGGAATTTTCGGGCGCTAAATTGTCTGGTAAAGTTTTGGAATTACCAACCCGTGAAGATATTGATTTAAACATCCAAGAAAACTTGATTATTGAGTTGTATTCTAAATAAAATGTAATTTGAAAGAAGGGAGAAAATTATTATGTTAAAAATGGAATTGATGAAACCGAAAATTACGGTGAACGAAAGCACCGGCGCGAAAAGTGCGCACTTTATTATTGAACCTTTGGAACGTGGTTATGGCACGACTTTAGGTAACATGATTCGTCGCGTTTCTTTGGGAAATTTGCCTGGTACTGCCGTTACCGCTATCCGTATTAACGGTGTCAATAACGAGTTTTCAACCGTAAAAGGTGTAGTCGAAGATGTGACCGACATTGTCTTGAATGTCAAGAGTTTGATTTTGAAGGCTTTGACCGACGATTTGAACTACACAACAACTATGCATATTAACAAAAAGACCGCAGGTCCGATCTATGCAAAAGATATTGAACATGATAGTTTGGTAGAAATTTGCAACCCAGATTTGGTTATTGCTACCTTGGACAGCAATACCGAATTCAAAATGGAATTATCGGTTGCACGTGGTCGTGGTTATGTGGTTGCTAAGGACCAAAAAGGTGCGCATGACAGCATTGGTTACATTGCTGTGGACAGTCTTTACAGCCCAGTTGTTAAATGCAACTATTTCGTTGAACCAAGCCGTGTTGGTGGCGATATGAACTATGATAAATTAACGGTTGAGTTGACAACCAATGGTAGCGTAGAAGCCAAAGAAGTTGTTGCTTTGGCGGCTAAGTTAATCCAAGACCATTTGACTTTGTTAATCAATATGGTTGAAGGTATGGCGGGTCACAATACCTTTGTGGAAAGCAAAGAAGAAACCGTGGAAAAGATTTTTGAAACCAGCATTGAAGATATGGAACTTTCGCCGCGCAGTGCTAACTGCTTGAATCGTGCGAATATTAAAACAATTCGTGATTTGACCAGCAAATCGAAAGAAGATATGTTGCGCGTTCGTAACTTGGGTTCTAAGAGTCTTGACGAAATTATTTCTAAATTGGCAAGTCTTGGCTTGTCATTAAGAACATCAGAAGAGGAGGGGAACTTTTAATGAAACCAGCGAAATTAGGACGCGAAACTTCGCAACACATGGCCATTTTGCGTAACCAAGTTTCAACTTTGTTTTGGACTGGTCGCGTTGCTACTACTTATGCACGCGCAAAGGCTACCGCAGCTTTAGCGGAAAAATATTTAACTTTGGCGATTAACTCTTATACCGATACGGTTACTGTGGAAAAAGAATTTACCGATAAAAAAGGTGTTAAGAGCAAACGTAAAGTTTTGGTGGATGGTCCAAAAAAATTGGCTGCCCGCCGCGAATTGATGGCTCATCTTTATGACTATCAAGAAATTCGTAGCAAAGACGAAAGCAAAAAAAGTTTTGAAAAACGTACTCAAAATATTAACCACCCAATCATTGAAAAAATCTTTAATGAATTGGCGCCGAAATATGCGAAACGCATTAAAGAAACTGGCAGTGCTGGTGGTTATACCCGCGTTTTGAAAACTGGTATCCGCAAAGGCGACGATGCGATGACCGCGGTTGTTGAATTAATTTAACTTACTTCGTCAATCCGAACTTCACCGCATAAAACATCATTGTAAGAATATGAAAGGCATGGAATTCGTTCTGTGCCTTTTTCTTTGCTTTTTAAGCGGACGATAAAGACACTGGGAAAAGTGTTTTCAATGGTGCCAGCGTATTTGGAAACGCGCTTGCGACCACGGCAAACCGACATGTTTATGTCTTTACCTAACATGGCGTGAATTTTGGCCTTGATGGCTTCAATGGATTGTGTTTTTTTACGCATACTTGAATTATTGACCAAATATACTTTTGGTATAGGGGGAATATCATGGAAGTTTTGAAAGAAAATTTGGTCGAACAGGAATTGGTATCGTTGGACAATATTCAAATGAAATTGGAAAGCAAAATTGCTTTACCAGAAAACACAAAAAAATTGTTGGCGGTAAATTGCCAATTGTTAGGACAAAAGTCGCAAGTAGTTAATAATGAAATCGTCTTGACAGGTAATTTGGTGTCGCGGTTAGTGTTTATTAACGAATTTGAAAAATATGACAGTCAAGATTTTACCGAGACATTTGAAAAGAAAATTGCAGTCAAAGAGGTCGGCGAAATAGGTCAAGTTTTTGCGAGTGCCAGTTTATTAGATAGTCAATGGCAATTACAAGATAACCAAGTTGTTTTGGATAATTTATTAGGAGTTGATATTCAAAATGTAAAGGCGCATGATTGGCAAGTTGTTAGCGACCTTGCGGGCGAAGTTGAAGTGCGCAAAACCGAACACCAAGTTTTAACTTTCAATGCTAAATTGAATGAGAAATTTGAGGTAACCGAAAATATTGAATTGGAAAGCAATTGTGAAGGTGTGTTGGGGGTAGATGTAAATTCCAACCTGAAAGATGTAACAGTTACCGACGGCAAAGTTAATCTGAAAGGTACTTTGAATGTAAATTTACTGGGCGTAAAAGTTGTTGATAATGTCAGTATGCCATACAATGCAGTACATGAAATCGATTTTTCTAAAGGGGTTACCGCAAACGGAGTGACCAGCGAAGATTTGGCTTGCGGTGTGGTTGTGATTGATACGGTGGAAATGCACGTTGAGAATGGTCAAAATGGACCAGTCTTAGTATTAAAATTGGAATTAGTTTTCGATGGTTGTGTCTATGGTAATCACAAATTTAACACGGTGGTCGATGCTATTTCTTTTGAACGCGAATTGACTTTTCAGACTGTGCAAGCAAGCTATTTAGAAGTTTTGCCGCAGGTCAATACAACTGTGGATATTGAGAACAATATCAACCTAGCCCCAAATACGCCGTATATCGCGCACGTGTTGGCGGTGGATGGAGCGCGTGTAAACAATTTGACGGTTAGCGCAGCCGATGGCAAAACGATGTTGGAAGGCATGTTAGCGGTGAATATGTTATTGGAAAATGAGGAGCATATTATCACGGGCGAACATTACGAAGTGCCTTTCCAAACACATGTGCGTATGGATAATTTGGAACGTGATTATTCAGTTAATGCGATGGTGGTCCCGTTGATGGTAAATGCTAAGGCGCGTCGTGGTACTGAGTTGTTAATTGATGCACAATTGGGTGTGGTTGTACAAGCCAGCTCGCCAAAACAAATTACTTTGGTTAATAACTTGGAAGAAGGGGCGGTTAAGACCGAGGACGGTAGTGCAATTCGGATTTACATTATTGGGGAAAAAGAAAATCTTTGGGATTTGGCAAAACGTACCAATTTAAGTTGTGCTTCCTTGTTGGAACAAAATCCGAATTTGGAAAACGGTTGTACACCCGGTGAACGCATTGTGGTTTATCGTCACGAAAATGTAAACTTATAATTGTAACGTCAGCGCATTAGTGACAACGCACACAGAACTTAGGCTCATGGCGGCTGCGGAAATCATCGGATTTAAGGTTAAGTGTAATGGAAAGAACATTCCCGCCGCCAAGGGAATTCCAATTATGTTGTAAATGAATGCCCAAAACAAACCTAGACGAATGTTACGCATGGTGCGATGACTAAGCTTTATAGCTGTAACTAAATCTGCAAGCGAATTTTTAATCAAAACAATGCCTGCGGCTTCGACAGCAATGTCGGTACCACTGCCAATTGCGATGCCGACGTCTGCGGCTTGTAGTGCGGGCGAATCATTGATTCCATCGCCGACCATCACAACACGGTGGCCGGCTTTTTGCAGTTTTGCTACTAGGCGATATTTTTCGGTGGGTAAAACATTAGCAACAACTTGGTCGACGGCAAGTGCTTGGGCGGTTGCGTTGGCGGTGGTTTGATTATCCCCAGTTAACATAATGATATTTAATCCTAATTGTTTTAATTGGCGAATGGCGTTGGCGCTGTCGTCGCGAACAGTATCTGATAAAGCTACAACTCCGAGTAGTTTATTAACCGTAGCGCAAAAGATCGCGGTTTTGCCTTGGGAGGCGTATTGTTCTGCCAGTGTTTCGGCTTTGGTGCGGTCAAGTTTGTGCAGGTAGGGGGCAATAAATTGCGGGGTGCCAAGATAAACTGGACGGTTGCCGAAGTTGGCTTGTACACCTTGACCTGGGGTTTCGTGAAAATGATTAATTTCTAAATAGGCATTGTTCGGATATGTGGCGACAATGGCTTTGGCTAAGGGGTGGTTACTGTAACGTTCAATACTTGCGTAAAACTGTAACAAGTTGGTTTTGCTGAGATTATTTTGTAATAGTTGAACGTCAGTGACTTGTAAATCACCGCTGGTGATTGTGCCGGTTTTATCCAAAATAACAGTGTCAACTTTGGATAAGTTTTCCAGATGTGTGGCGTTTTTAATTAGAATACCTGAACTTGCCGCTTTGCCCGTACTGATCATTACAGCTAAGGGGGTGGCTAGACCTAGGGCGCACGGACAAGAAATCACTAATACGCTGATGCCGAAATTAAAAGCGGTGGCGAAATCGTGGCTGATAATCCACCAAGTAATTAAAGTAATAATGGCGATGCCCAAAACAACAGGAACAAATATGCCACTGACTTTGTCGGCTAAACGGGCAATCGGAGCTTTGGAGTTGCCCGCTTGATGAACTAAATTAACAATTTGTGACAGCGTGGTATCTTTGCCGACTTTGGTGGCGCGAAAAGTAAAAGTGCCGTTTTGATTGTGTGTGGCGGAAATTACTGTGTCACCAGTTTGCTTTGTAATGGGCATGCTTTCGCCAGTAATGGCAGATTGATTGACTAAGCCTGAACCTTCAATAATGACGCCGTCAACTGGAATTACATCACCTGGTTTGATTAAAATTATGTCATTAATTGTTAAGGTTGCAACGGTAACAGTCTGTGGTTTGCCGTCTTTTATTACGGTACAGGTTTGTGGTGCCAGTTGAATAAGTTTACTTATTGCATTTGAAGTGCGAATTTTGGCGCGGAGTTCAAAGTACTTACCCAAAGAAACTAGTGTTACGATGGTTGCTGCGCTTTCAAAATAAAAGGCTTGGTTATTGGGGGAACCAGTGAGCGTTAAAATGATAATAACAATGCCGTACAAATATGCCGCGCCTGAACCCAAAGCGACCAAAGTGTCCATATTGGGCATGAGTTTGAATAAGGATTTTGTGCCACGGGTAAAAAAATCAAAATTCAAAATTAATATGACGGTGGTGACGACCAATTGAATAATGCCGAAAAGCAAGAAATGTACAGTGTCGTGCATGGTGGCCATAGCAAAAATCATCAAAGGCAACCACAATGCCAAAGAAATAACTTGTTTAATTAGTTTTTTTTTACGGGTATGTTACCAGTTGCAACGTTTGAATTGGCTGAACGTTCAGTGGCACCGTAGCCCAGACTGGTAACTTGATTGATAATTGATTGTGCCGTAACGTTGTCGTCACATTCCAAAGTCATGGCACTAGAAATTAAGTTGACGTTAACTTTACGTACACCGTGCATTTTGCTGACGGCTTTTTGTATGTTGTTTTGACAACTGGCGCAAGCCATACCAGTAATTTCGAATTCACGATACATATCTTTATTATAGCACTTTGACGAATGAATGTAAAATTTTTTGTAAAACTATACTCGGTATATTGACAAAAAATGCAATTTTTGTTAAGATTTTAACTAATATCAAGGCAAAAAATAAATAAAATAAAATGAGGGGAAAAATGGAAAATTTATTGTTGTTGACTTGGAAATGGTTTGAGGAGGACGGTAACCCTGGCGCCTTTATGTGGGCGACTTTAAGCATTGTCGCAATTATCGTTTTTGTCGTCTGTGGTGTATTGATTTGGCGTTTGGGTCGTAAGTGGCGTACCAAACTTGCTAACAGTGGTAACGATACGAACGTTGTGCCCAGTGTACAGGTTGACCCAAATGTTTTTGAAAAACGGGTTGACGATAACCAGTTGGATTTTTATGACCCAGCCAAGGCTCGTGAAGAGGAAGCGAAAATTGCAGAGCAACAACGAATTGAAGATGAAAAACGTCAAAAAGAAGAAGCACGCATTCAAGCGTTAATGGAAGAAGAAGACCGTAAACGTAAAGAATTAGAAGAAAAAGAACGCGCGTTTGAAGAAAAACGTAAACGTGAAGAAGAAGCGCGTCTTGAACATGAACGTAAAGACGCGGAACGCGCGGCGGAAAAAGAACGTATCCGTGCGGAAAAAGAAGCGGCTAAGGAAGCAAAACGTAATCGTAACAAAGATGCAGAAAATAATTTCTTCTTTACACCAGAAGAAGATGATGCATCTGCTTTTAACTTTAATCAAGACGAAAATAAAAATAACAACGACGATGCTGTTGATTTTTGGAGTCAAGCATTGAATAATGAAGAACAAAAACCAGCGGCTGTGGTAACTCCGACAGAACCAGTTATTGTTCCTGCTGCTCCAGCAACTGATCCGCGTTTGGAAAAAGTTTTGGCGGAATTGGAAAATCAAAAACAAGCTGAACAGGAACGTTTCGCAAGCTTAATGGCAGAATTAGATAAACAAAAACAAGAAACGGCACGTTTGCAAAGCGAATTGCAAGCCAAAGAAAAATCCGAAGATTTGATTGCGCAAGCAAAGAAAGAAATGGAACAAATGATTAAGGATAGCCAAGAACAAATCAATAACATTGAAAAACAAGAAAAAGAAGAAGAAAAAGGTACGGATAAAATGGATAGTGATTTGTTACAAGAAATTAAAAATGTTTTGGCAACAGAACGCGAAGCGCAAGAACAACGTTTGCGCGAACAAGAAAACAGTTTGGCGGCTGTATTAAATGCGATGGAAAATGAACGCCGTGCTAAAGAAGAAAATGCTTTGAATGCGCAACGTGAAGCACAAAAAGAAGATGAATTTGTCAGAACGCAAAATCAATACCAAGATGCCATTTTGCAAATGCAAGAAAAATTCCAACGTATGTTGGACGATGTTAATGCGCAAAAGTTTGCACGTCAGATGAACGCGGAAGATAATGCTTCTTATAATGCTTATCAGGCACAATTAGAACGTGAACGCGCGGAAACCGCAACTTTGATTGACCAAATGCAACGCGAAGTTGACCGCATGAGTGCGGAACGTGAAGCTGAACGCCGTGAATACGAAGAAAAGAAACGCGCTTTGGACGCGACCATGGCAGAAGCGTTACAAACTCAACGCAATGAATTTGAACAAGCGCAACAACGTGTAACCGAAAGTAATGTTGCCAACTTTGAAAAGATTTTGCAAGACATGGAAAATCAACGCTTACATGAACAAGAAATGTTCAACAATATCTTGAATGAAATGGTCGCGGAACGCGAAGATAATAACCAAGTAAAAGCGACTTTGGAACAAATGGTACGCGATAGTGAAGAACGTATTGCTAAATTGGAAAATCAAGCTTTGCCACGTGGGTTGGACGAAGATTCAATGGAATCTTTGAAAGGCGTTTTAGCTGCTGAACGTGCTGAACAAGAAAAACGTTTAGAAGAATACAAAAACGAAATTGCGAACTTGCGTGAAACAATCGCAGCGGAACGCGCGCAACGCAAAAACGATGAAGACGATAATCAAGGCAATCAAGTGGTTTATACTGCGCGCAATACCGAACCTGATGACGAAATGAATGCTCGTATCCAAGCGATGCAAGACGAAATTCAACACTTGAACGACTTGCGCGAAGCTGAACATGCGGAATCGGAAAAACGTCATGCTGAATTGTTAGAAGCATTAAATCGTACGATTGTTACTGGTGAAAATGCACAAAATCCAGAAAGTCAACAAGCGGAACGTGAAAGCGTAGAACGCGTGTTAAATGATTTGGAACATCATAACCGTGCTGAACAAGACCGTTTTGCGGACATTATGAACGAATTAATCGAAAGCCGTGAAGATACTAAAAAAGCACAGGAACAAATGCAACAATTGATTAAAGAAAGTTCTGAATTGATTAATCGATTGAACAATAAACAAGAAATCCGTGGTGTTGATGAAGAAACCATGTCGGCTTTGAAAGACTTGTTGGCGCATGAACGTGAAATGCAAGAAAAACGCTTGGCTGAACATGAAGAAAAATTAAACATGGCGGTTTCGACAATTGAAGAACAAAAACAAAGTGTAGCCGAAGAACAAGATAAGCAAGCAGAATATGAAAAAGCAATTGCCGATATGCGTGCGCAATATGAAGCTGAATTGGCAAGTTTACGTGAAACAATTGCTAACCAAAATACCGAAGAAAATAAGGCTGAAAACAAAAAAGACAGTGACGATGATAACGGTGACAATGGAGCAGAAATTGAAATCAATAATGGCGATAATGTGAACGACGAAGTTCTGGCTCAGTTGGCGCGTATGCAAGAAAATATTGTAGCGATGGAAGAAGCACGCAATGCGGAAAAAGCTGAATTTGAACAACGTTATGACGAAATGAATAAAGCGTTGGAAGATTCTTTGAAAGTTCAACGTTTGGAAATGGAATTGGCCAAAGAACGTGAAATGAATGAATTAAAAATGCAACAAGCATTGCAAGCACAACGTAATGAAATCGAAGCGGAAAAAGAAAACAATGGTGAATCAACCGAAGCAATTATTGCTGGTTTCAAAGAAGAAATGAACCGTCAATATGATGATTTCGTAAAATTGTTGAATGACAAAAAAGCTGAAGCGGAAAATGCTCAAAAAGAATTTGATAACATGGTAGAAAATGCTACCGAGGAAGACCAAGCAGCTTTGAAAGATCAACAATTCGACATTCAAGAAATGATGGAACAATTACGTGAAGAACGTAAAGCAGCCCGCGAAGAAGCTCAAGCTTTGCGTGAAGAATTGGAAGCACAACGCATTGAAAACGAAGCTAAATTGATGAAGAAATTGTCCGAAGTTAAAGAAGGTTTGGCTTCTGAATTGTCCAGTGAATTGGAAATGAAAGAAAAATTCGAAGCGATGGAACGCGAAGTTGATGCACAAAACCAAGAAAAAATGCAACAAAATGCAGAAGAAGAAGCGCGCATTAAAAAAGAATATGAAGAGTTCAAACAACGTATTGCTGACGAAGTAGTTGCTTTGGAAGAAAAAAATGCGGCTTTGCAAGCTGAATTGGAAAAAGCTCGTGCAGAAAAGAATAGTGACGACGAAGGCAAACAAGCCGAATATGAAGAAAATGAAAAGCGCTTGCGTGAAAAATATATGCAATTACGTAATGAATTGATGAAAGAAGCGGAACAAGTCAACAAACAATCCGAAGAAATTGCTGCGGAAAAACAAGCAATTGAAGATAAGAAAAACGACTTGGAAGAAGAAAAAGCACGCTTACAAAATGAAGTTGCCATGTTGAAACAACAAGTTATTGATATGAAAACCAATAACCAAGAACAAAATGGTGTGGTAACCGAAGAACAGTTAGCGGAAATTCGCGCAGGTTTGGAAGCCGAATATCAACAACGCGAAAAACAAATGTTGGATAAATTGGAACAAGGTAAACAAGCGTTGATGGCTCGCGAAGCCGAATTGAAACAAAAAGAAGAAAGTATTGAACAAGAAGAAGCACGTATCCGTGAGCAATCTAAAGCGGTTACAACAATGATTACTAACCGTGAATACACCAAAGAAGAACGCGAACGTTTGGTCTTGGATTACAATATGAAATTACAAGATTTGGAAGAGCGTTTGCGCCAAAACGAAAAAGCGTTGCGTGAAAATAATCGTGAATTTATCCCGTTGCGTCGTATTAAAAACACTTTGGATCGCGATTTACGCTTGTTACGTAAACGTGAAGCAATCGTTGCAAAACAAGAAGTTTTGGTTTATGGTGTTAATAATATTTCGACAGTGGAACCAGAACGTATCAAGAAATTGGAACAAGACATTAAGCAATTGACTGGCTTACAACAAAGTGTGGCAAATTGCGAAACTATCTTGAACAAGAATAAAGACCGTTATCCGACTTTGGAAAACTTGGATTGTGTATTGCGTGCGCAAAACGAACAAATCCACCGCGATATTGATGAAGTAAAATCGGCAATGGCAATGTTCGGTGAAGTACCGACCGAAAGTGGAGAAGCACAAGAATAATATGCGTTGTTTGGGAATTGACTACGGCAGACGAAGAATTGGGTTGGCATTGTCCGACCCAACTTTGTTAATTGCAAGTCCGTTAGTAATTATTGAAAATCGTGGTTTGAAAAAGACTTTGTTGCAAATTATGGATATAATACAAAAAAACGATGTGGGACAAATCGTGGTGGGATTGCCATTACATGCGAACGGTGATGAAAGTGAAATGTCCCGTGAGGCTCGGCATTTTGGGTCGGCTTTTGTTGCATTGGGATTTCCCGTCGAATTTGTAGACGAGCGCTATACATCTTTTGAAGCCGAAGAAATGATTGGAAATAACCGTCAAAGTAAAAGTTTAGTTGACAAAGTAGCCGCTTCAATTATACTACAAATGTATCTTGACGAAAGGGGAAAATCGTTAAATGAAGGCAAAAATCACTAATTCTTGCATTTGCTGTGGTACCTGTGCTGGTATTTGTCCAATGGGCGCGGTTTCGATGGCGGCCAGTGGCGACAAGTATGAAGTCGACCAAAGTAAATGTATCGGCTGTGGAGCTTGTATTAATGCTTGCCCAGTCGAAGCAATTGTCGAGGATCATTCCGATGAAAAGGAGGATAAATAATGGTTTACGAAAGTATTGTTGAAAAACTATTTGATGAAGATAATGATGACGTGATCGAACTGGAACAAGACGATGGCAAAGTCGTTAAGTTCGAACAAATTGCGGTTGTGACATACAATGCGCAATATTATGCAATTTTGCATCCGATTGAATTAAAAGAGGACGAAGTTGTCATTTTCCACATTTTGGAAGACGATGAAGACGCTTTGGATTTGGTCATTGATGAAGAATTGTCGAAAAAAATTTTGGAGGTATATGAAGAAGATGTCAACGAATATGAAGAATAAGAATGTGATTTGGCATTCAATGAATCCAAGTCGTGTCACGCCAGACGAATTTGTGGCCGTGATTGAAATCCCTAGAGGATGCAAAAAGAAATATGAATTGGATAAAGAAACCGGAATGATTATTTTGGACCGTGTTTTGCGTACCGCTACGCATTATCCATGTTCTTATGGTTTAATTCCATTAACCTTGTCGGAAGACCATGATCCATTGGATGTAATGGTAATCTGCTCGGAAACTTTGGATCCAAATACTTTGGTTAAATGCCGTCCAGTCGGCTTAATTGAAATGATTGATAAAGGCGAACGTGATGAAAAAATTATTGCGGTGGCTACCGATGATCCGTATGTAAACCAATATCAAGACATTCATGATGTACCAAAGGTTTTGGTTGACGAAATTGAACATTTCTTGAAAGTGTATAAAAACACAACTGATAAAGTTGAAGTTTATGCGCCGAAAGATAAGACTGCCGCGAAGAAAGTCATTCAAGATGCAATTGACATGTATCATCGCGAAGTGTTATAATTAAAAATCATTAAAATTTCACTTCGAATGCGAGTATTTACTTGTTGCGGGAAATCCGTTTAGCGAATATGTAGACCATCGAAGACAGACAAACAAGGAGGAAAATAAAATGTCAGTAATTTCAATGAAACAACTTTTGGAGTCGGGAACTCATTTCGGACATCAAGTCAGCAAATGGAACCCGAAAATGAAGAAATACATCTTCACAGCACGCAACAATGTCCATATTTTGGACTTGGAACAAACTACGGTGTTAATTGACCGTGCTTATGAGTTCTTGCGTGATCAAGTCGCCAAAGGAAAGAACGTTCTTTTCGTTGGTACTAAAAAACAGGCTGAAGAAGCAATTAAAACCGAAGCAGAACGCTGTGGTGCATACTATGTCAATAGTCGTTTCTTGGGTGGTACTTTAACCAACTTCGCGACCATTCGTAGCCGTGTTGAACGTATGAATAAATTACACAACATGGAAAAAATGGGCGAATTTGCTTATTTACCAAAAAAAGAAGTCGCTAAATTGATGGACGAACGTGAAAAGTTGGAAAAGAACTTACGCGGTATCGCTGAAATGACTTCTTTGCCAGGCGTTTTGGTTGTTGTTGATTCCAAGAAAGAACACATCGCTGTTGGCGAAGCACGCAAATTGGGAATTCCAGTAATTGGTATTATTGATACCAACTGTGACCCAGACGACGTCGATGTAATTATCCCAGCAAATGATGATGCAACCCGCAGTGTAAGTTTGATTTTGGCTGCTTTGGCTGATGCTGTAATTGAAGCCAAAGAAGGTGTTGAATTGCGTTCAACCGCCAGCGAAAAAGAAACCGTTTCTATGGCAGCTGCAATTAAATCTAAAGCTGTTTTGGAACCAGTAGAAAACAAAGAAGATGATGGTGTTGTTGCTGAAAAACCAGTAAAAACTACAAAAACTGCAAAAAATGTAAATGGAGATAAATAATCATGAGTGATATTATGAAATTAAAAGAAGCAACTGGGGCAGGCGTCTTGGATTGCAAAAAAGCTTTGGACGAAACCAAAGGTGATTATGATAAAGCAGTAGCTTTGTTGCGTGAAAAAGGTAAAGCCAAAGCTTTGAAAAAAGGTAACAGCGATCGTATTACTGCGGAAGGTGTAGTTGGCTCTTACATTCACATGGGTGGTAAAATCGGTGTTTTGGTTGAAATCAACTGTGAAACCGATTTTGCACAAAAGAGTGAAAAATTTAACCAATTGGTAAAAGATGTTGCGATGCACATTGCCGCAGCTAATCCAAAGTATGTTAATTCAAGCGAAGTTCCAGCCGAAGTTTTGGAACATGAAAAAGAAATTTTGAAAAAACAAGCAATGGAAGAAGGCAAACCAGTTGCAATCGCTGAAAGAATGGTTGAAGGTCGTATCAAGAAATACTATGAAGATTACTGCTTGATGAACCAACCATTTGTTAAAGACGGTTCAAAAACTATTTCTGATATTGTTAACGAAACCGTGGCTTTCGTTGGTGAAAAAATTACAATTCGTCGTTTCGTTCGTTATGAAATGGGCGAAGGTATTGAAAAACCAAAGGAAGACTTTGCGGCTGAAGTTTCTAAAACTATTTCAGCCAAATAATAAGGGGGATTTATGGATTATCTTAACGAAAAACTTAATGAATTGTTGATTAACTACGAGGAAAAATTAAGTAAACGCTTTGATTATCTGAAAAATGAATTTATCGCGGTGCGTGCTGGACGTGTGGACACTCGCATTGTTGAACGCGTCGCGGTTGATTATTTTGGTACGATGACGCCGATTAAAAATTTAGCTAATATTTCTTGCACTGATGCTCGTACAATCGTGGTTAATCCATGGGATGGTTCTGTGTTAGCAACAATGGTTAAGGCTTTGGCGGCGGCAAATTTGGGTACTACGCCAGTTGATGATGGTCGTATTATCCGTTTAGTTTTCCCGCAATTAACTGCGGAAACCCGTAAAGACTTGGTTAAAAAAGTGCATAAATTGGCGGAGGATACGCGTGTTGGTATGCGTAACGAACGCCGTGATGCGATGGACCAATTGAAGAAAATTGGCAACACTGATAAATTAAGTGAAGACGATGTTAAAAACGTCGAACATGACATTCAAAAAATGTTAGATGATTATATCGGTAATGTTGATGCTTCGTTGGCTCAAAAAGAAAAAGATATTATGACAATCTAACTTATAGACATTGCCATAAACTTGTGTTATTATTTTTAATATGGTTATATCTGAATTTGGTAAAAGATCATTGACTGCGTTAGTTCTGATTGCGGCAATTGCAGGTTTTCTTGTTATGCGTGCGTTTGCTGGAGCCTTTGGTATGTACGCATTTGATGTTTTAATTTTGTTGGTACTGGGTGTTGCTACCTGGGAAATTTGTAGTGCTTGTAAATTAAATCGTCGTGGCGCAAATGCAATTGTTGCGTTAATCGTTGATGGCTTGATTTACATGTTTTACGTGATTGGTAATCAAGTTTTGAAAGAACCTTTGGCTTGGTGGTTACAGTTGATTGTTACTTTATTGCTTGTTGGCATTTTCGTTTTATTTATTGGTTTGTCCAATATGATTGATAAAAAATTTGCCAAAGAGTGTGTTTTGCAAAAAAAGAACTTGAACAAAGAAGCATGGTTGGGTGCGGTTGATTTACTTTATATGTTGTTTTATCCTGGCGCGTTCTTTGCTTGTGCAATTTTATTGAATCATGTTACCAGTGGTGACCTTGGTTTGTTCGGTTTGTTATTGGTCTTTTTCAGTTCATGCTTTACCGATATTTTTGCTTATATTACAGGTAAATTATTGGGTAAAGGCGCAGCCAAAATGGCACCAAAAATTAGCCCGAAAAAAACTTGGGTTGGTTTTGTTGGCGGTGTGTTTGGTGGGGTTTTAGGTGCTTTGATTGCCGTATGGATTATTAGTACGAACAATAATGTCAGCAATCGTTTGGTTGATTTGACTGGTGATGCATATTTGGCGCAGTTTATGTTCTTTGCGGTTGGTATTGCCAGTGCGGTTTTGACGACTTTGGGTGATTTATATGCCAGCCATGTTAAACGTAAAGCTGGAATTAAAGACTTCGGTTATTTGTTACCTGGACACGGTGGTGTGATGGATCGTGTTGATGGTATTATCTTTAATGTGCCATTCATATTGTTAATAATGGGGATAATATAATCAATGTCGCAAATTTGGAGTTTTTTGCAAACTGTCGGTTATTTAGCATTGGCAATTTTTTTGCTGATGTTAATGATTACAATTCATGAATTCGGACATTACATTACCGCCAAAATTTTGAAATTCAAAATTTACGAATTTTCAATTGGTATGGGAAAAGCCATCTATAAAAAGACTAAAAAGAATAGTGAAATTTTTGCTGTCCGTATGATTCCAGTCGGTGGTTATTGTTCGTTTGGTGAAGATAATACCGATATGCCAGATACTGACCCCAATTCTTTTAATAATAAAGAGCCGTGGAAACGTTTGATTGTTTTATTTGCGGGGGCTTTTTTTAATTTTTTGTCTGCAATAATATTTGCCGTCGTGTTGTTATCGTTGATGGGTTACAGTCGTGTAGTCAATGTGGGTACGACATTCATGAATAAAGACCATGAAACTGATGCTAACGCACCAGAAACTATTACGTTGGCGGAAATTTTGAACATGGGTGATGGCGCTGTATATGCCGATGAAAATGCGCAGCCGTTTACTTTTGTTTATGAAGATGGTCAAAAAATGTTAATTGAAACTGTTAATGGTCAACAGATGAATTTGTTTACATTTACTTCAAATATTTTGGAAAGTACACATTTTGGTGATGATGTTGCAATGGTGGTTACTTGGAAAAATTCCGATGATGTCGTAGTTACAAAAAATGTAATTTTGAAAAATATTTCGCAACGCCAATGGCAAGCATTATGTAATGCGCAAGCGACTTTGCCTTTGACCGACGGTATTTACCACAACGTTGGCGGAGCAATCTTGAAAGCGGTACCGTTTTCGTTTGAGATTGCGGGAATGATTTTCAAGATTTTTGGGCAATTGATTACAGGACAATTAGGTATGAATTCGATTGGTGGGACGGTGGCGACCGTTTCGGTAATGGGCAGTTCAATTGGACAAGCCATTTCCAGCTCTTCGGCGGACATCGTGTTTGCACAGATTTTTTATTTGCTGACTTTGATTAGTATCAATTTAGCGGTGTTTAACTGGTTGCCGATTCCGTCTTTGGACGGCGCGCGCATGGTGTTTGTGATTATCGAATGGATTCGTGGAAAACCAATCAATCGTGAATTGGAGGCTAAAATTCATACGATTGGTATCATCTGTCTATTGGGCTTTGTAGTGTTCGCCGATGTGTTCTGGGTAATCAACAATTTGTCGTTACATTTCTTGTTGTAAGGTGGTGTGCGATGATGAAGAACATTGAAGAGTATTTGTACTATCATGAAAACCGTGATTATATCAATTTGAAATTTTTATCTTGTACTTATCATCAAGCAAAACGACATTTACGTGTGCGCTATCTTTACAATGCCGAAATTGAAGAATATTTACCGACGTTGCAAAAGCGTTTAGAAGAATTGTTTATCCGTCAAGTTGGTTTGCCGTTGAAATATGAATTTGTTTACGAAAAAGTTTTTTGTGATGCGTTGAGTTTGAAGTTGAAAATTATGGCTTTTTTACGTCAAAAATATGGTGCGATGTCAAAGGCGACCAATGACGACAGTGTTGTTGTTAATTTGAATGAACATACTTGGCAAATTCAAATGAACTTGCCCGCAAATTTAATTGAGTTTTTGCATAACAGTATCCAGTGGCAAAATTTCCAACAAGACTTGCGCGACCATGATTTTTTTGATTATGAATTTTCGTATCATGCAATTTAGAGATGTGGCTTGATATTGGCGAGTGCGTTTTTTTCAAGGCGGGAAACTTGGGCTTGGCTAATACCGATTTCGTTGCTGACTTCCATTTGCGTTTTGCCGTCATAATAGCGCATTAGCAAGATGTCACGTTCTTTTTGGACCAAATTGTTAATTGCGTCGTGCATCGCTTTATAGCCTAACCAATCGTCGCTGGTGGTGCCTGTTTCCGCCAATTGTTCAACCATCGTAGTTGCATCGGTGGAACTTTCGCCTAACGGTTCATCAAGTGAAGCTACGTTGCCAGTCGCCGCCAAAGCAAAGTAAACATTGGATAATGAAATCCCCAATTTGTCGGCAACTTCTTCCATGCTGACTTCGCGGTTAAGTTCCTTACTCATTTGTTCGGCGGTTTGTAACGCGTGGTAAGCGGTGTCGCGAATGCTGCGGGAAACATGAATTCCGTTTTCATCGCGTAAGTAGCGTCGAATTTCGCCAATAATCATTGGCACAGCATAGGTGGAAAATTTAACATTGAATGCTGGATTAAAATTATCAATGGCTTTAATCAAACCAACGCAACCGACTTGAAATAAATCATCATAGTTATTTTTGGCGTGAATGTATTTTTGAATTACGGATAGAACTAAACGCATGTTGGCAAAAATAAATTCTTGACGAGCGGTAGCATCGTGGTGGCGAATTCGGTTCAACATTTCTATGGTTTGAGCATTAGAAAGTTTTGGCAGACTGCCAGTGTCGATACCCACGATGTCGACTTTCTTCATAATATTGATTTTTCACATTTGCAGATAAAATTATTCTCAATCTTGCGGGGAAGTATCATATATATGATTGTGGGTGTGGAAGTTTCGTTTTGCGAGCTGCGCACAAAGATGGTTATCAATGTCGTAGATGGAAAAGCCTTGGGTAGAATCGCCGACATAATCTTTTCGCGCGAAAATTCCAAAATTATTGGCGTGATTGTGCCTGGAGATAAAGCGTTCCATCTTTTTGGTCGCAAAAATGAGTTATTTATTCCGTATGACCGAATCATGCGGATTGGTTTAGATGCGGTTTTGGTGGAGTTGCGTCCGATGAGTGCATATCACACGGATTGTAATGTGGAAATTTCGCCCAAAGAAAGTTGTCTGATGCCGCCGAAAGGTTGCTGTTAAGATTTTTTGCGGAAGCGATTTTGGGTGGCTTTGAAGGCTTCGATGTCGCCAGTCGGCGCAGGTGAATCAATAACCACTTGTCCGTCTTTCGGGTGGCGGTGATAAAGCGTAGTGTAGCCACATTTTACCGCATCTGCCATAATTCCCATGCCGTTTGACATATCAATACCTTGGTTGATACATGTACACATTGCGATGACTAAGGATGGACCGTCGTATTCGGTAGCTTCTTTTAAGACTTTCAAAGTGTGTTCCATGTTGGCACCCATGGCAATTTGTGCGACATAAACATTCGGGTATTGCATCATCATAGCGCCAAGGTCTTTTTTGTCTGTCGATTTTCCGCCAGCCGCAAATTTAGCAACCGCACCTTTGGGAGTAGCTTTGCTGGCTTGTCCGCCAGTGTTGGAGTAAACTTCGGTATTCAAAACTAAAATGTTAATATTTTCGCCCGAAGCCATGACGTGGTCTAAACCGCCGAAGCCGATATCATAAGCCCAGCCGTCGCCACCGATGACCCATACTACTTTATCGGTTTCACCACGTAAGTTTAGGGCTTTACGTAGACCAAAACCAAATTCGGCGTTATCTTCAAACAAACTATTTGCCCAAGCAGGTCCGTGACCAGCATTGTTTTTGGCGTATGGACAGGACGGGGAGCTGCCACCGTAAATTGATGAACAACCTGTCGCGTTGGCAATAACCATGCGGTCGCCGTAAAGTTGGGTCAATAATTTGATATAAGGTGTTTCGCCACATCCGGCACAGGCACCCGAAAATTCAAACAAAGGACGGTTAAATTGGGCGAGTTTAACGTTGTTGGGAGTAACTGGTGTTTCGGGTAAAGTCAAAGCGTGTTGATAGTTTTCGTCTTCGTGAACTTGGTCAAATGATTTCATGACTAAGGCTTTGTTGCGTGCGGGGCAGACTTTGGCGCAAGCACCACAACCCGTGCAATCGTGTGGTGAAATTTGAACGCGGTATTGGTAACCTTCGTAGCCCGGAACACCCAAGGCTTTAATAGTTTTGAAGCCTTCAGGTGTCGGTTGATTGGTTAAGACTGGACGAATGGTTGCATGTGGACAGACCATGGCGCAACGGTTACATTGAATACAGTTTTCTGGAATCCAACATGGCAGGCTGGTTGCGATGTCGCGTTTTTCGTACTGTGTGGTCGCGGTTGGTGCGCTGCCGTCCGGAGTAAATGCCGAAACAGGTAATGTGTCGCCGTTCAAACTGTTGATTGTTTCAATCATGGTTGGCTTTTTGGTTTGTGTTTTTTCGTCTGCTATGGTTAATTTTTGAACATCAATTTTAATTAACGCTGTGTCCGCGCTGTCAACTGCACGGTTATTCATTTCGACCACAGCAGGACCTTTTTTGCCGTAACTTTTTTCGATGGCGGTTTTAAGCAAACCTTTAAGTTTTTGGTAATCAATCAGGTTGACCAATTTGAAAAACGCCGTTTGCATAATCGTGTTAATACGTGCGCCAAGCCCCAAATCTTTAGCGATTTGGTAAGCATTGATAATATAGAAATTGATATGACGGTCAATAAGAACGCGTTTAACGTTGTTTGGTAAAATGTTGTTTATTTCTGTGGCGGGGTAGGTTGTATTCAATAAGAATGTGCCACCGTCTGTAATGCCGTTTAACATATCAAATTTGGTCAAGAAAGTTTGGTTATGGCAAGCAACAAAATCAGGGTGTGTGACCAAGTATGGCGCATGAATTGGTTGCTTGTCAAAACGCAAATGCGAAATAGTGGTACCGCCACTTTTTTTACTGTCGTAAACAAAGTAGGCTTGACTGTATAAGTCAGTATTATTGCCAATAATAGCGCAACTGTTTTTGTTGGCACCTACGGTACCGTCACTGCCCAAACCATAGAAACGACAACCGCCTTGTGGGTGTAAATCTGGACGTGGTGTTACTGTCAAAGATGTATGTGTTACGTCATCGTTAATACCAATTGTAAAGTGGTCTTTGGGTTGGGATAGATTTGCGTTTGCGTAAATGGCAGCCACCATGTCGGGCGTAAATTCTTTACTGGATAAACCATAACGACCTGCCAAAATTCTTCTATCACGAATTACTGCGGCAACGTCCAAATACAGCGGGTCACCAACGGCGCCGTTTTCTTTGGTACGGTCAAGGACGGTTACAGTCTTAGCAGTTTGGGGTAAAACTTTCAACAAATGTTCCGCTGAAAATGGGCGGTAAAGTCGGACTTTAATTAAACCGTATTTGCCATTTAATTTTGGTAAGGTTTCGGCAATGGTTTCACAAGCTGAACCCATGGCAATGATTACATGTTCGGCATCAGGGGCGCCAACATAGTCAAACAAATGATAAGCACGACCTGTGAGTTGGGCAAACTTGTTCATGTAATTAGTAACAATCGCGGGAATGGCGTTAATGTAAGGATTGGCAGCTTCACGGTGTTGGAAGAAAGTGTCCGAATTTTCTGCGGTGCCGTACATCTTTGGATTGTCGGGGTTCATGGCTCTGTTGCGGAATTGATTTAAGGCGTTTTTGTTTAGTAATTTTTCCGCAATACTGTTTTCGGGAACTTGAATTGAATTAAATTCGTGGCTGGTACGGAAGCCGTCAAAAAAGTGCATAAATGGGTAACTGGCTTCAATGGCTGCTAAATGGGCAATTAAAGACAAGTCGGCGTTTTCTTGGACTGAGTTGGAAGCCAGCATTGCAATACCAGTACCACGGCAGGCGTAGACATCACTGTGGTCACCAAAAATTGAAAGGGCATGAGTAGCAACAGTACGGGCTGCGACATGAACAACAGCCGGTAATAATTCGCCAACCATTTTATAAAGATTGGGTATCATAAGTAACAAACCTTGACTGGCGGTAAATGTGCTACCTAATGTGCCACCTAATAACAAACCGTGCAAAGTTCCCGCTGCACCAGCTTCGCTTTGCATTTCAATCACGGAAGGTACAGTACCTAAAATGTTGGTATTGCCTTTGTTTGACCATTGGTCACAATATTCCGCCATGTCTGAACTGGGGGTAATGGGATAAATTGAAGCGGCCTCGGTTAACATGTACGCGGTGCGGGCTGTGGCTTCGTTACCAGAAATGGTTTCAAAATTTTGTTTATTAACTGTTTGATTTTCACTCATAAGTTTTAGTTTATCACTGTTCAAAAAAATGGTCAAAAACATGCGCTCGATAAATACCAAATTTTGTTGTTTTGCATATATCTAATTATGTTTAAAATTGGTGTTATTTATGGTGGAAATAGTACGGAACATGATATTTCAATTTTGACGGGTTTACATTTGGCAAAACACGTGACCGAAGATTATCAAGTGCGGTTAATTTATTTAACACATGAGCAACGCGCCGTGGTTGGCAGTCGTAAAATTGATGATTATATTTCTGGGCGAGCTAGTAAAGCACGACTTTTCCGTGATTGGCAAAAATTGGATTGTGTTGTGAATTGTTGTCATGGTGGTATGGGCGAAGATGGAACCTTGGCGGCTTTTTTGAAATTTCAAGGTGTGCCGATAACCAGTTGTGAAGCGGTATCAGGTTGGTTACAGCAAAGTAAAATTGCAACCCGACAAATTTTGTCTAAAGCAGGTTTTGTGCAACCTGAATTTCAAATCTTAACCGTTAATGCGATTAAACAAATTAAATTGCCATTGCCTGTGGTTGTTAAACCAGAATTACAAGGCAGTTCGATTGGGATTACGGTGGCACATAATCAAACCGAATTACAACAAGCGTTAGATACGGCTTTTGGTTTAGACCATCGTGTAATCGTTGAAAAATACATTGCGGATATGCGAGAAGTGAACGTAGCCGTGATGCGGGAAAATGGGCGAGTTGTGACTTCGGCGTTGGAAATTGTGGGTGGAGAAAAGTTTTTTTCGTTCGATGAAAAATACTTTAACGCGGACAGCGGGTTTGTTAAAAAAAGCGGTCGTACGCCCGACGATGAATTTTTGAAAAAAATAGAAAAGCCAATCAAGGAGTTGGCGGTGCGAGCTTATGAACTGTTCAATGCCAGTGGTGTGGTGCGGGTTGATTTTATGGTACAGGGCGAAAAAATTATCTTAAATGAAATCAATACTGTACCTGGATTTATGGCGTATCATTTATGGTTGAAAGCCAAGGTGCCGTATGGGGTGGTAATTGATAACATGGTACAAGATGCAATCATGCGAAAACAGCAAAATAAACGTTTGATTACACGTTATAACAGTGAAATTTTGCAGAAAAATCGGGAATTAGTGGTTGAAATTTAATTGATTACATGGTACAATTTTATTTGTATTATGAGCAAATATGACAGTACAATTTTATTAAATAAAACGCCAGCGTCTTTTATGGAAAACGCTTTTTTGGACGGCAGTATTTTAGGTAATGGCCGTGTAGGTGTTGCAATCTTGGGGGCTATCTCCAATGAACAAATTTTAATTAACCATAGCGCATTGGTACACCATGGTAAAAATGGTGTTTTGCAAGATGTCAGCGATGACTTTATGACTTTGCGCAAAAAGTTCGCGGACGGCAAAATGTTGGAAGCCGAACAAATGTTGGAAAAATCTTTTATCAAGAAAAATTGCCACTTGGCACCAGCACAACCAAAGCCGATGGTGAAAGTAAAGTTGGACTTTTATAACACGGGCGTAATTACCAATTATGAACGTGTGACCGATATGAAAAATGGCGAATTGGGCGTCAGTTTCTGTGCAGACGAAAAGGAACAAACAGTGCGTCGTCTTTCGTTGGCAAAATCAACTGATATTATTGCTTACCATGTAGGTAAAACCAATGGTAAAATTCGCGTAACTATTCAATTGCAACCGTGTGATGTTGGTTGCAAGTTTAACCAAGTCAAATACGAAAATGGTTATTTCTATTTCAGTTCTCGCAGTGAAAATGGTCGCGACTATGGTTTAGTTATGCGCTTAATTGTGGCTGGTGGTACAGTGAATGTAACAGGTAATGCCGTGACTTTGAAAGATGCTAACGAATTAACAATTTTGGCGAAACCGTTTGCCAATTCTGATGCTTATAATGAATTCAGCAAAATCAAAATGGAATTGTCTTTGATTAAAGATAATTACAACAAATTGGCAACACGTAATGCGGTTCCGTTTAAGAAGGCTTTTGAAGAAACTGATTTAATTTTGGGTACTGCTAAAACCGAAGAAGATTTCAAAGACTTTATTGATAAAACCAACAATAACGAATTGGCACCTGAATTAGTAGAGCGCATGTGGAATTTTGCAAAGTATTTGTCAATTTGTTTGGACGGCGGTTTGTTAACTCCTGCGGGCTTGTGGTGTGCTGATAATAATTGTGATAATGGTGTGGCCGCGTTAGATGGTGTTGCGCAATTATTGTATACAGGTGTAACTAAAACATTTACGCCAGAAGCATTGTTGAAATTGTTGGATTATTATATGCATTATGAATCCGATTTGAAAAAGAATGCTGCGCGTGTTTACGGTATGCGTGGTTATTTTGTACCGCGTATTACGGCGATGGATTCCGCGACCTTTGGTGCGGTTGATGCTGCGACTTTGCATTTTATTGCTTCGTCAGCGTTGGCTGCCAATATGTTCTATGAATACTATTTAACCACAGGGGACGAAAAAACTTTGAAGAGTAAAATTTTCCCGTTCATGCGTGGAGTGTTTGAATTCTATTCGGATTTCTTGAAACTTGATGCTTCGGGAAAATACATGACAATTCCAAGTTACAGTCCGAACGCGACTCCCGGTAACTTGGTTGCTGGTCGTCCGTTGGTAAATTTCGCGTTAGCATCTTCGTCGACTATCGATTTCTTGGCGTTGCAAACTTTGTTGAATAATTTGGTTAGTGCTGCCAAAATCCTTAACACAGCCAAAGACGATATTGCAGTATGGCAAGATATGTTATCCAAAATTCCGACTTTGAATGTTAACGGCGAAGGTTGTTTGAAAGAATATACAAATTCGGTTTTTGTGGATAAAATTGAAAATGCTGGTGTTATGCACGGCTATGGTTTGTATCCGTTAAAGAATTTCATGACCCAAGATCCGATGATTACTTATCGTCCGTCCGTAATTCAAGGTTCAACTCCGGAAGCCGAAATTACGGCAACAGTGGCTAGTGCCAACGCGGTTAAAGCGCGTGTACGTAATGCGGCTTCGTATCAGCCGACCCGTAACTTGGTTATGGCGGCTTGCCAATTGGCTTATGCTGGTGATGTAACCGAAGTTAAAAACTTGTTAGTTAAAATTGTTAATAGTTCGGCAACTCCGTCTGGTTTATTTTTGTCAAACGATTGGCGCGGTTCAGGTATGACCACTAACGACAAGCCAAACTTGGACGTGGCGGTTTCAATGGGTGTGGGTACTGCAATTACCGATTGCGTTTTGCAAAGTTCGTCTAACATTTTACGCGTATTGCCAATTTTA
The DNA here is from genome assembly GCA_045597505.1 of Clostridia bacterium. Classification (GTDB taxonomy): domain Bacteria; phylum Bacillota; class Clostridia; order Christensenellales; family UBA1242; genus RGIG8050. The sequence goes on from JAZLKE010000030.1 coordinate 57,752, forward strand.
ATTGATCCGTTGATGACTGGTAGTGCGAAAAACTTGGCAACTGATTTCGCTGCAAAAGTTTCGTTGAATTGGGATACCAGTAAAGGCAAAATCAGTTTGAAAATTTTGCCGAGTAAAACTACCACGATTAAAGTCATCTTCAATAACGCTTTCCGTAAAGTACGCAATAAAGATTTGGCATGGAATAAAAACATTAACGGTATTGAAGAATTGAAATTAACTGCGGGTAAAGTTTGTTCGATAGAATTAGGTTAAATCACATATAAATAATGGTATGCGAACCATTGTATTAACAGGTGGTGGCACGGCTGGTCATGTCTTGCCACAAATGGCTTTGTTGCCATATTTGAAATCATATTTCGACCAAATTATTTACATGGGTGGCAATGGAATTGAGAAAACAATTGCTACACAAAACGGTTTATCTTACCGCGAAATCACTACGGTAAAATTGCGCCGAACTTTAACACCAAAGAATTTGTTAATTCCGTTTAAGTTGTGCAAAGGAATTCGGCAAGCCAAAAAGTATTTACGCGAAATAAAACCCGCCGTTGTGTTTTCTAAGGGCGGGTTTGTGGCTTTGCCAGTGGTTATTGCGGCGGCAAGTTTAGGTATTAAAGTGGTGGCGCACGAAAGCGATATGTCATTGGGATTAGCTAACCGTTTAACCGCGAAGAAGTGCCAAACGTTATGTACAACTTTCCCATTGAATGAGGCGAAGTATCCACAGATGGTACAAACTGGTGCCATTATTCGCCAAGAAATTTATCAAGGTGACACTAATCAAATCAAACTGCCTGTTAATGGTAAACCAAATTTATTAGTCATGGGCGGCAGTTTGGGCGCGGCCGCAATTAACCAAACAATTTGGTATGCGTTAGATAAGCTTTGCGAGAATTGGAATGTGTTGCATCTTACAGGTAAAGGTAAAAGCAACCCAAGTTATCAACATGCTAATTATCGGCAAGTCGAATATCTTGACCAACCGCAACACGCTTTCGCGTGGGCTGATGTTGTGTTGGCACGTGCAGGCTCGGGTACCGTGTCGGAAATCCTTGCTTTGAAGAAACCCGCAGTTTATATTCCGTTGCCCAAAACGGAAAGCCGTGGTGACCAAATTCAAAATGCGAAATACATGAAAAGTTTGGGTGTTTGTGAAATTTTGCCACAAGAAGAATTAAGTGTTACGCGTTTATTGGAAGTTTTGAATCAAGTTTATCAGGACCGACAACGGTACATTTTGAACTGTGGAAAACAAGATTGGATTGATGGTACCGCAAAAATTATTGATTACTTAAAATAAAATTGGTTTCGCCGTTTTGTGCGTTAGCGTTTTCGCAATCAATTTGGTTAATTGAAATTTCGTACGCGGTACGGGTTTGTACGTCGCCATTTTCTAGGCGTTTTTGATATTCACGACTTTGAATGCGTCCGTAAATGTGTACTTGTTCGCCGACCATAATGTTTTTAGCAAAACGAGCGTTACGACCCCAAGCAATCGCGGGTAAATAATCACTTTTATTGCCAGCTCGATTACACGCAATTAACAAGTCAGCAATTTCGCGATTGAATGGCGTTGTGCGGTAGACTGGGGCTTTACAAATATAACCAGATAATTCAATCATGTTCGGGTTAGTGGTGTCGATGTCGTCGGTAATTTCGTGGACGTAGACGGTCAGCATCAGACGGCTACGGTTGTTTTCTATTTTATTATAACTGCGGAATTCGCCGATGATGGCTAAGTTGTCGCCCAATTTAACATTGTATTGTTCGACAAGGTCACGATGTAAAGTGACAGGAATGGTGTCGACGATGCTCGACAAACGACGAACCGAAATTTGAAGATTACAGTAATCACTACCGTAATAATCGTCACACGGGGTCGGGTTGCTGACCACCAATCCATAAAGATAAACTTTGTTTTCCATAATTTTGTTTTTCTCCTTTTATTTTTTTATGGTAATGATTTCAAGATATTGAGTTCTGGAAAATTCGACAATCGCGAATAAAGTCGAAACTAGTTGAAATTTTGTCGAAATTTAGCGTAATCAATCGAAACCGCATCAATTTAACATGATAAATTTAATTTAGTTTACTTTACTGCCACTTTGTTGTAATTTTTTACTTATAATGATAGCAATTAAAAGTTTTGGTATCACGGGGGTAAGCGGTTACATCGTTGATGTTGAAGTTGATATTGCCAAAGGTTTGCCTGGTTATACTTTGGTTGGATTGCCGGATAACGCAGTGAAAGAAGGTAAAGAACGCGTTAAAAGTGCGATTATTAACCTTGACTATAAGTTTCCAGTTGGCAATGTCGTGATTAATTTGGCACCAGCGTCCGCGAAAAAAGAAGGGGCAATTTATGATTTACCAATTGCAGTTGGCATTTTGGCAAATGCGCGTATCATTACTAAACCACTGAACGATTGGGCATTTATGGGGGAATTATCTTTGAACGGAGAATTACGCCGTGTAAATGGGGTGTTGCCAGCGCTTTTAATTGCGGTAGAACATGGAATTAAAAATGTGATTATTCCGTTCGACAATTACCGTGAAGCTTCTTTTGTGTCTGGAATTAATGTTTATACGGCGCGTAATTTGGGCGATGTGGTAAATTATTTTGCTGGCGATATGTTAGAGCCTGCACCATTGGTACCAGTCGAAAAAGCCGATTTTGAAAATTTGTTGGCGGACGCAACTTATCCATGTGATATGAAATATGTACGCGGTCAGTTTGTGGCTAAACGTGCTTTGGAAATTGCGGCAGCGGGTGGTCATAATATTATTTTAATTGGTCCACCTGGTAGTGGTAAAACTATGTTAGCGAAATGCTTTCAAACAATTTTGCCACCGATGACTTTCAGCGAAAGTATGGAAACCACCAAAATTCACAGCTGTGCGGGATTGTTAGATGCCGAGCATGGCATCGTCTTGACTCGTCCTTTCCGTTGTCCGCACCATACGGCGTCCAGCGTATCTTTGGCGGGTGGTGGTAAATACGCACGACCTGGGGAAATTTCATTGGCACACAATGGTGTTTTGTTTTTAGATGAAATGCCGGAATATAATCGCAATTGTTTGGAATTATTACGCCAACCATTAGAGAATCATAACATTATGATTTCGCGAGCTTCTATGACCGCGGAATATCCAGCTTCTTTTGTTTTGGTGGCCAGTATGAATCCGTGTCCGTGTGGTTATTATGGCAGTCGGATTCAACGTTGTAAATGTACTCAATCTAAAATACAACATTATTTGGGTAAAATTTCGGGACCATTACTTGACCGAATTGATTTACATATTGAAGTTGACCAAGTGACTTATGATGATTTAACCAATGATAAATTAGCGGAAGATAGTGCTTCGATTCGTAAACGGGTAACCGCTGCGCGCGCAATTCAAAATAAACGGTTTGCTGGAACTGCAATTCATTGTAATGCGACAATGGACGCCGCAATGACCAAGAAATATTGTGCGTTAGATGGCGAAAGTGAAAAAATTTTGAAGACGGCTTTTGAAAGTTTGAACTTGTCGGCGCGGGCTTATACTCGCATTTTGAAGGTCGCGCGTACAATTGCAGATTTGGCTGGGGCGGAAGAAATTTTGCCAGAACATTTGAGTGAGGCAATTTCGTACCGCAGTTTAGACCGTTTCAACCGAGGTGCAAATGAGTAATGTACTACTTATCCGTTTAGGTGATTTGAATTATCCTAAGGCGTTGTTAGATTTGAAAGATCCACCCAAACAATTGTATGTGAAAGGAAATTTGGATTTATTAAACAAACCGACCGTTTCAATTGTTGGCACGCGTGATTGTACTAGGTATGGTTTAATGGTTGCCAAGGAATTGGCGGAACATTGTGCGGCTGCGGGGTATGTGGTAATTTCGGGACTGGCCGAAGGAATTGATACCGCCGCACACCAAGGTGCGAAAGATGCGACAATCGCAGTTTTGGGAAATGGTGTAGATGTTTATTATCCCAGTATGAATCGTGACTTACAAGATTATATTGGCGAACATGGTTTATTGATTTCAGAATATCCACCTGAATTACATGCTGATAAAACGACTTTTCCACAACGTAACCGTATCGTAGCCGCCTTAGGACAAGCTGTAATTGCGGTTGAGGCCGATTTGCATAGTGGAACGCTGATTACAATTCGCAAAGCGCAGGAACTAAACCGTGCCGTTTATGCGGTGCCTGGAAACATCAATTGTTATGCCAGTCAAGGAACCAATGATTTGATAGCCAATCACGGTGCACAAATGATTATTAACGCAGAAGATTTGATTAAAAAGTTGACAGGAAGAACAGGAAAAGGTAAAAAAAATACGCCAGCAAAACAAATCAGTTTGGAGCAACAAAACATTCTGAATATCTTAAAAACGGACGAAATCCACTTTGACGACTTGGTCGTAGAAAGCGGGTTGTCCGTACCACAGCTGTCAACACTCTTGACAAATATGGAAATGATTGGTTTAATAGAGAAACTGCCTGGCAACTATTTTGTTGCAAAGTAAGTTGAGGAGACACATGAAACTTGTAATTATTGAGGGTATCGGTAAGAAAGATACAATTAAAAAATACTTAGGTAACGGTTATCAAGTTATGGCAACTGGTGGTCATTTTCGTGATTTGAAAAAACGCGAATTGTCGGTTGATGTTGAACATGGTTATGAACCGCAGTATGTGATTTCTACCGATAAAAAAGATGTCGTTAAGTCGTTGAAAGAAGCGGCTGCCAAGGCGGAAGCAGTTTTGATTGCAACCGACCCTGACCGTGAAGGTGAAGCAATTGCTTATCATTTGACCTATATTTTAGGTATTGATCCTGCTAAGGCACAACGTATTGAATTCAATGAAATTACTAAACACGCAATTAACGAAGCGTTGACCAAACCACGCGCAATTGATATGAACTTGGTTTATGCACAAACCGCACGTCGCGTTTTGGATCGTTTGGTTGGTTATAAATTATCGCCTGTATTGTCAAAGAAAATTAAATCGGGTTTGTCCGCTGGTCGTGTGCAAAGTGTTACTTTGAAGTTGGTGGTAGAACGCGAACGTGAAATTCAAAATTTCAAACCTGAAGAGTATTGGGATTTTTGGGCACATTTGGAAAAAGACAAATTGAAATTCCGTGCGGCATTGTATTACGGACCAGACGGAAAACGCTTAAAGCCCGCTAACGAAGCTCAGGTACAACAAATTGTCAAAGATTTGGAAAAAGCTCAATATGTTGCCAAAGATGTTAAAAAATCGGTTACAAAACGTCATGCGCCAGCTCCGTTTACCACCAGTTCAATGCAACAAGATGCAGGTGCTAAGTTAGGTATGAGTTTGAAACGTACGACCATGGCAGCGCAAACTTTGTACCAAGGTGTTCATATGGGCGACCGTGGTATGACTGCGTTGGTAACTTATATTCGTACCGATAGTGTGCGTGTTTCTGCCGAGGCGCAAGTAGCTGCCAAAGATTATATTACAGAAAGATATGGTGCGAATTTTGTACCCGAAACCCCGAATGTTTATAAAACCAAAAAATCGGCGCAAGACGCCCACGAAGCCATTCGTCCAACGCATTTGGAAATTACACCAGATGAAGCAGACAAATTCTGTAAACCTGATGAGGCGAAACTTTATCGTTTAATTTATAACCGTTTTATTGCTTCGCAAATGTCTGAGGCCACTTTTAACAGCGTGCGTGTAGATATTGATGCGAACAAGTATACTTTCCGCGTAACTGGTCGTACGCCATTGTTTGATGGTTGGTTGGCGGTTTATGGCGGCAGTAACAGTAAATCAAATAAAGAAGAACCCGAAAAGGAAGGCGAAGACGATGCAGGTGAAAGCGCAGCAATTTTGCCAGAAATTAACGTGGGTGATAATTTGAATTTCAAAAAACTGGAATATATCCAAAAATTCACGCAACCACCAGCACGTTATACCGAAGCGACCTTGGTTAAAGTCATGGAAGAAAAAGGTATTGGTCGTCCCGCAACTTATACGCCGACCGTCGCGACTTTGTTTGCACGTTTGTACATTGAAAAAGAAGGTAAGGCTTTGAAGCCGACCGAACTTGGTTGTGTTGTCGTTGATTGGTTAATTCAATATTTCCCTGAAATTATGAATACGGGTTTTACCGCAGATATGGAAGATAAACTGGACGATATTGCGTCTGATGGTATTGATTGGGTTAGTGTGGTGGATAATTTTTATCAACCGTTTATTAAAGTTGTGGACGAAGTGCGTGCGAATGAGGGTGCGGAAAATCGTATTAAACCAGTCGAAAGTGATGAACATTGTCCAAATTGCGGGCGCGTGATGTTAATTCGTGAAAGCCGTTTTGGTAAATTTTTGGCTTGCAGTGGTTATCCAGAATGTAAAACTACGAAACCGTTTGATAAGCCAGTTTGTAAGTGTCCAAAATGCGGTAAAGATATTTACAAACGCCGCAGCAAAAAGGGCAAGACTTTTTATGGTTGTTCGGGTTATCCGAATTGTGACTTCGTGGCTTTTGATGAACCAACGGGTGAATTATGTCCAAAATGTAAAAGTCCTTTGGTAAAAGTTAAAGATGTAGTAAAATGTAGTAATCGTAACTGTCAATAATAGGAGGTTGAAATGCAATTACATGGAACAACAATTATCGCTGTAAAGCGTGATAACAAAACGGTCGTCGCTGGCGATGGACAAGTCACAGCGGGTGAATCTGTGATTCTGAAAGGAAACGCAGTTAAAGTTCGTCGTTTGTACGATGACAAAGTTGTGGCGGGTTTCGCGGGTTCGGTCGCGGACGCGTTTACTTTGTGTAACAAATTTGAAGAAATGTTGCAAAAACATTCGGGTAACTTATTGCGTTCGGCGGTAGAATTAGCGCAAACTTGGCGTACGGACAGGGCGCTGGGTAAATTGGAAGCGATGATGATTGTCGCGGACAAAGAACGTGTTTTGCTGTTAAGTGGTGATGGCAACGTAATTGAACCTGACGGTGGTTGTGTCGCAGTTGGTAGCGGTGGTAATTATGCGTTGGCGGCTGCTAAAGCGTTAATGAAAAATACCGACATGTCGGCGCGTGATATTGCCAAAGAAGCCATGAATGTGGCTAGTGACATCTGTATTTTCACGAACAAAAACTTAACCATTGAAGAGTTGTAATTGCTTTATTAAACTAACTATGGAGAAATTATGTTGAACAATAAAGTTTTTGGTAAAAGTATAGAGTTATTTTTTGTTAATGGAACTTCGGATGGTGTTATTACGGCTGAATTAAGAAATTGGAGTGGAAAAGCAATTAAAATTCCAAGAACTGAAGTTGGAAAGTATGTTAATAGCGAATTATCTGGGGTAGGTGTATACCTGCTTTATTGCATTGATGATGATGGTAATGAAAAGATTTATGTTGGCGAATCGGAAGATGTTGAGAAAAGATTAAAACAACATATTTCCGATTATGATAAAGAAAAAGAAAGTTTTTATTGGTCATCGGCAATTGCTTTTGTTGATAATCGCTTGGATAAAGCTGAAATTCGCTATATTGAAAATAGTTTAGCTAATGAAATATATGATAATAATCCGACGAGGTTGTTAACTAAAAGTACTTATAATAATACCAACTTAAAAGATTCTCAAATCGCGGTTGCAGAAGAATTTACAGAACATGCTAAAACATTACTTGATGCCTTGGGCATGAAACTTGTGGATGTTGCGCCCAAAATTGAACGAAAAGAACAAATTTTACACTGTAAGGGTAAAGACGCGAACGCAAATGGTTTTTATTCTAACAACGGATTTACTGTATTAAAAAATTCTGTAATAACAAAAGAAACTGTGCCTTCGTTTGGTGCTAATTATTGTAGAATAAGAAATGAATTGATAGAAAATAAAACAATTGTTGAGTGTAAATTTGTTAAAGATTTTGAATTTAAATCTCCATCAGCGGCAGCGGCAGTTGTACTTGGAAGAGAAGCAAATGGTAAGTTAGAATGGAAAAATAAATAAGCGTGCCATTGGCACGCTTTTTTTTATGACGCTTTGCGGAGTTGACGGCGGCGGGTGGTGTCGGCGCGTTTCAGGGCGCGGGCAATCTTTTTGTATTCGCGCAAGACCGCGTTTTCCAGTTGTGTGTTGCTCAACTTTTGTTTGATTGAGTTGATAAAGCAAATGTAGTAGGCTTCCCAGAATGTCGGTACGCCCATTTCTTCAATGGCAGAATATTTTTCGCTAAAGCGTTCTTGCAAATCCGCATCTTTTAAGTAGTCAATGATGTTTTCTTCGTTATAGGCAATTGGAATTTCAAACGGAATGTGAGTGAAAATGTCTTTGAAATTGTCGTTGTTCAAAATGTAATTGTTGTAGACCAAAATCATGACATTATCCCAATCTTCGCGGTTGGCGAGATTCAAAATAAAATCCTTTTTGAATTTTTTACGGTAAATTGGGTGCAGAGTTTCGCTGATACGTGACAGCGAGACGCCTTGTTCAATTGCGGTGACAAAATCGTCGTAAAGAACAGAGTGTGTGATAAAGCGTTCGGCATCAATCAAGTAAGTTGCAAATTTGTAAAGTTTGCCTTTGGTGGCCGACATGGTATATTCGGGCAAGCCAGTGTTTTTGTTGACCGCAAATTTGTTGTATGGTGCAATTCCGTTTTTGTCTTTATAGATTGTACGGTCCATTAAAAAGCAGGCTGCGGTTTCGACAAAGTAACGGCGCAAGTAGCGTTCCAAATTTTCTTGTGCCAAAAGATTCTTTTTTTCTTCCGCACGTTTTTTACGTTTAGCGACGGTTTCGGCATTAATATGAATCACGGTCGCGTTGGTTAAATCAATCGGAGTTAAATTAGGTTTAACGACAGGAACCGCATTTTGTGGCATGACGACCAAATTATTGTTGATAAAGTTTGGGTCGTCTAATGAAACGGTTTCTTCTGTGGTTTGATCGTCAGTCATACTGTCGAAATTGTCGATTTCAGCGGTGTATGTTTCTAGTTGTGCGGTCGGTTGCACCGTGGTATCTGCGGCAACTGGTTCAGGTGTAGATGTTTGGGTGATTGGCGCGGTAATTGGTTCATCATCAATAATATTAGAAATCAAATCAGCTGGAATTTCAGTAGTAAAGGTTTCCGCGCTGGTGGCTACGGCGGCACGTTTCATAAACAGTTCTCGGTTAGTGGCGTTTTCAATCGCGGAAGTAGTACTGAAATTGTCTTGGCGCGCCGTGGGTAAATCAATTTCTGGTAAATCGATTACTGCAAGTTCGCGTTCGTTTTTTGTTAATTCGGATAAACGTTTATCAATTTCTTGTTCGTTGGCGTAGCCGTTATAAAATGGTTCTAAATTGTCTTCGTCGGTGATTTCGTCGTCTAATAAAACATCGGCTTTATTGCTGACGATTGAGGTAATATTTGATGTACTGAATTTGGAGGTGGTGGGGGTAAGGTCAAGTTCGGGTTGGTCTTGGTGAAAAAAGACTTGATAGACCAAATAGCCAATGGTTGGAGTGGCTAAAACGACACCAATAAAAAAGAATACTGGATTTCCTGTTGGAATACTGATAATTGATAGCACTACGCCAGCAATACAAAGTAGTATGGCTATCCAAACTAAATTACGCTTGAAAAAGTCGCTCATATTTTCCCCCAAATATTATTTAATCGTTATAATGATATAATAATTGCGGAAAAATGTAAAATGTAATATAATAATGTCATTTAGGGAGGACTTAATGGATATTTTTCCAAAAGAAATTGTTGAACAATTGGATCGTTATGTTATTGGTCAAAAACAAGCTAAACGCGTTGTTGCCATTGCTTTACGTAACCGTTATCGTCGTTCACAATTACCAAAAAACATTGCCGATGAAATTACACCGAAAAACATTATCATGAAAGGCCCAACTGGTGTGGGTAAAACTGAAATTGCTCGTCGTTTGTCAAAATTGGTGGGCGCACCTTTCATTAAAGTTGAAGCGACTAAGTATACCGAAGTGGGTTATGTTGGTCGTGATGTAGAAAGTATGATTCGCGATTTGGTTGAAGTTGCGATTCGTATGGTACGTGACAAAAAATATGCTGACGTACGTAAAAAAGCCGAAGAGATTGTTGAAAAGAAAATTGTTAATGCAATCGTAGCGGAAAAGAAAAAGAAAGTTAATGATATTTCCGAAAACTTGTTGTACGAACAATCTTTGAACGAATATCGTGACGGCAAATTGGAAAATTTCTTGATTGAATTTGACATTGTCCGCGAAATGAAACCCATGGTCGATATTCCTGTTGGCATGGGTGTCGGAATTGAAATCGGTTCAATTTTTGATAAGGTAGCGCCAGGTATTTTTCCGAAACAAACTAAAAAGAAAACCATGACGGTCAGCGCGGCGCGCGAAATGTTCATTGAAGAAGAATGTAGCAAGTTGATTGACCCAGATACAATTAACTCCGAAGGTATCGCTTTGGCGGAACAAAGCGGTATCATCTTCATTGATGAAATTGATAAAATTGGTGCGACTGGGGGCGGAAATGGTCCAGAAGTCAGTCGTGAAGGTGTACAACGTGATATTTTGCCGATTGTGGAAGGTTGTACGGTACAAACTAAGTATGGTACGATTAAGACCGATTACATTTTATTTATTGCGGCGGGTGCTTTCCATGTAAGCAAGGTTGATGATTTAATTCCAGAATTGCAAGGACGTTTCCCAATCCGCGTCGAATTAGATACTTTGACCAAAGATGATTTCTTCAAAATCTTAACTCAACCTGATAATGCGATTACTAAACAATATCAAGAATTATTAGCGGTTGATAATGTTGAATTGAAATTCGAAAAAGATGCGTTAATGTTGGTGGCAGAATTAGCAGCCAATGAAAACGAAACCAATGAAAACTTGGGTGCACGTCGTTTACATTCGATTATGGAACAATTATTGGAAGACATCTTGTTTAACGCTGGCAGTAAAAAATCCAAAGAAAAAGAAGTTATTGTGGTTGACAAGGCTTTTGTAGAAAAGAATATGAAGCAAATGATTAAAAAATTTGATTTGCACAAATACGTTTTATAATTGTTCTAGCAAGTTTTGATGTAGAATTTGCATGTCTGAATTTAGATTTTGTGGATTGCTTTCGAAAATTTGCACGGTTACTGGTTGACCGTGCAATTTTTTTACGACCACAATGCGGTTATCTTTATTGGTTACGCAAAAAAAATGATGATGACAATGGCGACAACGCGGGCTGTGAACTTCGGTAAAAATTTGGTGTGGGCTGAAAGTATTATCGACGCGCAAAGGTACGCGGTAGGTTTCCAATAACTTGGCGACATTTTCGTGTATTACACCAGCGCCGTTGTGGGTCAAAATATCCAAAGAATTAAAATCTAAACATGGAATAGTTTGAGTGTCAGAAATTAAGCGCGGATTAGCGGTTTGAATGCCATTGGTGTCAGTATAGTTTTTATACAGGCTGGCGTGCATTAGAACAGCCAAAATCGCGCCAGTGTAATCACTGCCACCGCGGGTGAAAAGCGCAACCTGACCGTCACGCTGGCCGTAAAAACCGCCAATTACGAATGGTAAACTTTTTTTTAATTGGTGCAATTTAATTTGCTTCTGGGTTGCGGTTAAATCAATAGTGGCATCTGGTTTGATGACCAAAATGTCATATGCGTCGACAAACTGATAATTCAAATATAACGCAAATAATTGGGCGGACAAATATTCGCCACGTGACACAATAAAATTGTAATCGTTTGGATGGGTACGGATAGCCATACTGGTTTTGGTCAAAATTGATTGATAAGTTTGGTATTTGTCTTGGGGTAAAAGTTCGCGGGACAGATGTTCAAAACGCGCAATAATACTGTCCAAAATAGGTGCACCTTGGGTAAGACGAATTAAGTCGTCAGTGACTTTGGTATCGTATGTGCCATATTTACCTGGTGCAGAAACAACGATAGCTTGCGAAGCAGAATTGCTTTCAATTATGTCACGGCACATTTTAATGGTTGTTGGGGTCGCCATGGAAGAACCCCCGAATTTGACGATTTCCACAATTATATCATATTCATAATTATGGAATATGTTTTTCGCTGTAACCAAAGCAGTACAGATGCCCGTGTGGCGGAATTAAAACAGATGTTTAAGGAGCAGGGGTATATAGTTTTGGGATTCACCGAACCAAGCGAACAAAAAGCTATTTACTATTTAGAACCGCGTGTGGTTTTACCAAAAGATTTTTACTCCCGTGTAATCAAAGGAAGTTTAGTGTTTGGCTACCAAACTAAAATGGAAAATTTGCCAGCGGGCGTAACATATGTCAGCTTGAACAGTGATGAACAGTTTATTGCCGAAAATAACCATTTAACTGCCAAAGCGTTCCGAAAAATTGTGGAGCAAACTTATCACGGGAAAACTAAAAAAATTTTATTTTGTGGGGCGGGCAAATTGACTGCGGCTTTGGAAAAAGTCTTTCATGATTGGAAAATTGCAATATTAAATTTTAATTGGCACAAGCAAGCTGAATTGGTAGCACGCTATGACAAATTAGCTTTCTTTGAAAAAGCACCTGTTGCCGAATATCCAATTATTGTAAATACAATTCCGCGCGAGTTAATGAAACCAGCCGAGTGGCAATTGCGTCGTGGCAAAACACAAATTTATGATTTAGCTTCTGCGCCGTTTGGTTTTGATTGGACGGGTGCGCAACGCGAAAATTTTAATTATCAAATACTGCCTGGATTACCAGGAAAATA
>JAZLKE010000031.1:0-19912 GCA_045597505.1 Clostridia bacterium
TGAAGCCGCGACGGTCGCGTTTGATTGTATTAGCCGTTATTTGAAAACACATGCTAAGCCAGCGTTAGTCATGTGTATCACGGGCAGTGCGTGCAGTTTTGTTAAGTTGTTGCCGATTTTAGAAAAATTGGTGGCGCGTTATGAAATTTATCCAGTGGTTTCACCAAATGGTTGTGTGCCAAATCGATTTGTCGATAATTTGACTTTCCAAGATGAAATTCGCAAATTAACTGGACATGAAATTATTACTACGATTGCGGGCGCAGAACGGTTGTCCAGTATTCCAGATTTGCGCGGAACTTTGGTTTTTCCGGCAACAGGTAACACAATGGCGAAGTTAGCAAACGGAATTACGGATACTTGCGTGTTGATGGCAGTCAAAGCTTTGTTGCGTAATAACAAACCGTGTGTTATCGGTTTAGCGACAAATGATGCGTTGTCGGGCAGTGCGCGTAATATCGGCGAATTACTGAACCGTCGTAATTATTACTTTGTACCGTTTGGTCAAGATAATCCAGTCGCGAAGCCTTATTCGTGTATCTGTAATTTTGATTTAGTACTGGATACGGTGCAAGCCGCACTGCAAGGTCAACAAATTCAGCCGCTTTTATTAGGCAAATAAAAAGGCTTGATAAATCATTTGGGATAATACGCGTTCGGATTTGGCGCCGACAATGGTGGACAATTTTTGTCCGCGGTTCAATAATAATAAAGTTGGTAGAGAAGTGATTTGGTATTGTTGGACTAAGTCGGGGCGCGTGTCGGCGTTAATACGATAGAAACGAATATTGGGCATACTGTGTTCCAAGTGCGCAATAATCGGCGCCATCATCTGACAATTTAGACACCCTGTGTCGTAAAATTCAAGCACAACTTTGCCTGTAAAATCAAAGTTTTCCATTACTTATTTTATGGGACATAGATGGCTTCTGCCACTTTACAAAAATCAAATAAGTTGGTATGCTATCTATGAGTTTCCGTAGCTCAGTTGGATAGAGCATCGCCCTTCTAAGGCGAGGGTCCCGTGTTCGAGCCACGGCGGAAACACCAATAAACGACCACCCAAATTGGGTGGTTTTTATTAAAATTTAAACTTGTTTGAAAAGCATAAAGTCGCGCATTGCCAAATTGGTCGACAACAAAATCTTGATCTTGGCATGACTATGTGAGTAATAAATAAAAGGCGTTCCGAAATGGAACGTTTTTTTTGTAATATTTGTGGTTGACAAGTTAGTGATTAGTGTATAATATAATAGTGGAACAATTGAATAAGTGTTCAAATAATCAAAAATAATCATACTATATTAAAGAAAGGGGAAAGTCAATGAATCAAGAAATTATCGGTTTACGCGAAAAATTACCAGACGACCAAGACGTGTACAACTTGGCAGAATTTTTCAAAATGTTTGGTAACCCAACGCGCGCTAAAATTTTGTATTGTTTGCATTTGCGCGATTTGTATGTGGGCGAGATTGCCGAGGTATTAGGAATGAGTATTTCTGCGGTTTCTCACCAATTGTGGATTTTAAGGGCAGCTAAACTGGTTAAATGCGTAAAAGAGGGGAAAGAAGTTAAATATTCATTAGATGATGACCATGTTAATCAAATTATGGATTGTGGCTTAACCCATGTAAAGGAACAATAAGGAGTTGTTATGACAAAAGTATTTCGTTTGAAAGATTTGGATTGCGCGAACTGTGCCGTTAAAATGGAAAATTGCATTAAAAAGTTGGATGCAATTGACTATGTGTCGGTGAATTTTTTAACGCAAAAAATGATGATTGAAGCCGACGAAAAAGATTTTGACCATGTGATGCAAGAAGTAGTTAAGATTTGTAAACTCGTTGAGCCGGATTGTAAAATCATGATGTAAGGGTGTTATGAAGAAAAAGTTATTACGAATTATTGTTGCGTTAGTTTTGTTCATTGTTTTATTTACGGTCGATAAAATTGTTAATTTGTCAAATGTATTATCGGGGGCTTATGGTTTTTTGTTGTCGTTTGGTTTGTATTTTGCAGTTTATGTATTGGTCGGTTATGACGTAATTTGGAAAGCCGTGCGCAATGTTTTTCGCGGTCAATTTTTTGACGAAAACTTTTTAATGATGATTGCAACTTTTGGGGCATTCGGTTTAGCAATTTATCGCGGGATTACTGGACAAACGTTAGATGGTTTCGACGAAGCGTGTGCGGTGTTGTTGTTTTACCAAATCGGTGAATGGTTGCAAAAATACGCTACTGGTAAATCGCGCCAATCAATTGAACATTTAATGGATTTGCGGCCCGATTATGCTAATTTATTAGTTGATGGCGAAGTCGTCAAAGTCGAACCCGAAGTTGTCACTGTTTGCGCTTCGATTGTGGTTAATCCTGGCGAGCGTGTACCTTTGGACGGCGTGATTGTGCAAGGTGTCAGTGACTTAGATACCAAAAGTTTGACTGGCGAAGCGATGCCGCGGACAGTAAAGGTTGGTGACGAAATTTTAAGTGGGTGTGTGAATTTGACCGCGCAAATTACTGTACGCGTGACCAAAGTATTTTACGATTCGACCGCGGCTAAAATTTTGGACTTGGTGGAAAATGCAGCAATGCGAAAATCCAAAGCCGAAAATTTCATTTCAAAATTTGCGCGATATTATACGCCGATTGTGATTGTGGCTGCAATTTTGTTGATGGTTGTGACTGGTGTGGTTGTCGGTGATTGGGGTGTGTCGTTGTATCGGGCGCTTAGTTTCTTGGTGGTTTCGTGTCCGTGTGCATTGGTAATTTCGGTGCCGTTATCATTTTTTATTGCTTTGGGTTCGGCTTCCAAACAAGGCATTTTAATTAAAGGATCGAACTATTTAGAAAAACTAAACCAAGCTCAGGTGTTTGTGTTTGATAAGACAGGAACTTTAACAAAAGGCAATTTTGCAATTACGGTTGTTGAACCTGTGGCGAAACGTGTAGAAATTTTGCGTTTGGCAGCTATTGCGGAAAAAGATTCCAGTCATCCGATTGCGCGGGCAATTGTGTCGGCATATGGTCAAAAAATTGAAAGTGGGTATACTTTAACCAATGAAGTCGGCGCGGGCGTAATTGCCAGCAAAGGCGCGGAAAAAATTTACTGTGGCAGTGCGCAGTTATTACAAAATCATGGTATCATGTTTGAATCTTTGTCTACGACGGGAACCGTGGTTTATGTAGCTCTCAACCAATCATATATTGGTTACATTGTAATTCAAGACGAAATTAAACCCGAAGCAAAAATGGTTTTGGACGGGCTGTCTAAAATGAAAACTGTGATGTTAACGGGGGATAATGAAACTGTGGCAAGTAATGTTGCCAAACAACTGGGATTAAGTGCGTATCGCGCTAATTTGTTGCCACAAGATAAGTTAAACGCGGTAGAAGGTATCTATACCGAAATACAATCGCAAGACGCGCTGTGCTTTGTTGGTGACGGAATTAACGATGCACCAGTATTGATGCGCGCGGACGTGGGCGTATCCATGGGGGGAATCGGCAGTGATGCGGCATTGGAAGCTGCTGACATAATTTTAATGCATGATGATTTGCGTGGTATCTTGACCGCCAAAAGTTTGGCGCGTCGTACGATGCGAATCGTGCGCGAAAATATTGTGTTTTCTATTTTAGTTAAGGTTGGTATTTTAGCATTGTCGGCGGTGGGATTTGCCAATATGTGGTTAGCAATTTTCGGTGATGTTGGTGTTGCGCTGTTAAGCATCTTCAACGCGTTCAGAGTAAAAAAGCGTATCAAGTGATACGCTTTTTTGATTTATTTTTTTTGTCTGATTATCGTGTGAAATCATCGCCGATAGCTGGTAAATGTTGAATGTCACCTTCGTCTACTTCGACTTCGGTTGTATCATCTGGTGTTTCTGGGTCTGGTTGTGGTTGAGTAACTTCATCTTCGCCGTATGTGTCGGAGTCAGGATGTGGTTCTGGTTCGGGTTGTGGTTCGGGTTCTGGTTCTGGTTCGGGTTGAGGTTCTGGTTCGGGTTGTGGTTCGGGTTGAGGTTCTGGTTCGGGTTGTGGTTCGGGTTGAGGTTCGAGTTTGTTATCGATTGATTTTTCCCAAACAATACTCTTACCAAATGAACCTTTACCGGATAACATAAAGTCTTTAAGTTTTACAGTGAACCATGCATTAAATCTAAGGTCGCTGTAACCAAGTGTACTGTTGATATTTTGGATACCAACTCCCAAAGAAACTGGTACTGGGAAAATATTATTATTATCATTGTATTGGACACCTAATTCGCCACCCCAAATAAACGCGTTATCGCCTTTATCAGTAAATTCTCCACCTGCCAAAATTTTACCTTCTGTTGTTACAGAATTATTTTTAGTAGTATATGCGGCACCAGCTTGTGCGGAAATTTGATGAGAATTATCAAATGTTGAGAAAACGGTTTTTTCTTGTTCGTTTTCGGTGTGTTCAGTCGATTTAAGGTAAGAATATTTACCACCGACTTCCCATTGCCAACCGTTATTGAGAACAGTTAAAGTACCAGCTTCAATTTCGCCACCATTATGCTTGTCAGTGTTAATTACACCAGCAGAAATGTTGAAACGGGTATCACTTGGTTTAGTATTGTTGTAGGTAACAACGGTTTTTTGTTGTTTCTTGGACAGTGAAATTGGTTGTGCAATTTCGGTGTTTTTGTTGTTTTTGTGTTGGTCAATGGCTTTTTTATAAACTTCGGTTTCAATGTTGTTGATATCAACACCTTGGTTTTGTAAATTTTCGGCAATCTTAATAAATACTTTATCTTTAATAATTTGTGAGACGATGAATTTACCGTAATAATAGTCACCACGAATTGGTTCTGGAATAAGAGCGGCTACATCGGCGATACTTTGTCTAATTGCTTTTTCGTTTTTGTTAAAATTAGGATTAGCAACCAATTTTTCTAACTTATCAAATTCTTTTGTTAAAGATTCGCACATTCTGTCGGCATAATTATAAGAAGCAGTAACAAAAGCATTTTTAGCCTCTTCTTTAGTTTTGTATTTAGTACCGATTTGGTTCATGTACTCTTTACTTTTTTTGGATTGAAATTCAAGTGTGTAATAGAGGTAAGAACCTTTAATAATGTCATTATATTCCCATTCATTGGTGTAGGCTTTTTCTTTGCGGAAATCACGTTGTGCACCTTTTTGGAGTTCGATGGTTTCGGTGTAACCGTCAAGATGATCAAGTTTATTGACAGTGTTAATCAATTTATCATCAACAGTATTCTTTTTGAATACGTTAACTTTGACGCCGTCACCACGGGAGTTAATAATGTTTTGAAGCAAACAGTACATTTCGGTACCGTGGAAGATTTCTTCTGCGGCAAAATAAAGGTTAACGTAGTTTGAATATTTTTCTAAAGACCCTTGTGGATTTTTTTGATATTCAATTTTTTGTTCAGAAGTTAAACCGTTCTTGTTAGATGCTTGGGTTTCAAAATCGTGAGCATAGGCGAGAGCTTCTAAACAGATTTCTTGATCAGTAAGACCAAGTTTAAGGAAGGAAATCAGTGCGTCTTCGGTAAGCATTTGACCTTTTTTGAAGGTGCGCAATTGGCTGTTGGCAACTTCTTTTAAGGAACCATATTGCTTTTCAAAAAGCGCTTCTGTTTCTTGTTCGTTTTGAACATATTCAACATTTTGTGGATTGGTAACTTTGGCCGCCGATTTTGTTTCAGCAGAAAGTGTGGCACAAGTACTGCCAATACCTAACATAGCGGTAAAGAAAAGTGCATTTTTTTTATTTAATAAAGTTTTCAATTTTCCCATGTTTTAATTTTACCAAATACTAAGATTATAGTCAATATTTGCAAACAAATATTTTAACAATTTTTTTCAGTTTTTAAGTATGAAATTGACATGAAAAAGTGCTTGTATTTTCGCAAAAGTCATGTTATGATATTTATACGATGCGGGAGTAGCACAGCGGTAGTGCGTCGCCTTGCCAAGGCGAAGGTCGTGAGTTCGAACCTCATTTCCCGCTCCAAACAGCAAGAAATCCTGATATAGTACATCGGGATTTTTTTATTTAATTTTATTAAAAGGAGTTAACAGTGAACATTAAATTATCTGACCATTTTACTTATCGTAAACTGATTAATTTTTGCATTCCGCCGATTATCATGATGGTATTTACTTCGATTTATAGTGTGGTCGACGGTTTTTTTGTGTCGAATTTTGCTGGTCAGGTTTCATTTAATGCTGTTAATTTAATTTTCCCGTTTATTATGATTATGGGCGGAGTTGGTTTTATGATTGGTTCAGGTGGTACTGCGCTGATTGGTAAAACCTTGGGACAAGGTAATCGCGAAAAAGCCAATCAATATTTTACAATGATTGTAATGCTAACTGTGGGCATCGGTTTGGTATTAACCATTATTGGTGTGACTTGTATTCGTCCAGTGGCGCGTTTATTGGGCGCCGAAGGGGCGACGCTGGAAGACTGTGTGTTTTATGGGCGTATTGTTTTATCGTTCATTGTTTGTTTTATGTTGCAAAATGTGTTCCAAGTGGTTTTACCGTTGGCGGAAAGACAAAAACTTGGTTTGATTTTTAATTTAGCGGGCGGTATTACCAATATTATTTTAGATGCTTTGTTTGTTGGCGTTTTCCGTTGGGGAATTGTTGGCGCGGGGTTTGCTACTGGTATCAGTGAAACGATTGCGGGAATTTTGCCAATCTTTTATTTTTTATCCAAACGCAATACCAGTTTATTACATTTGGTAAAAACAAAATTTGAAATCAAGCCGATGTTACAGGCTTGTGGTAATGGGATTTCAGAGTTGTTTTCCAATATTTCGGGTTCAATTGTTAGTATTGTGTATAACTGGCAACTGTTGACTTATGCAGGAGCAAATGGTGTTTCAGCGTATGGTGTGTTAATGTATGTTCAATTTATCTTTATTGCGATTTTTATTGGTTTTACTATTGGTTCTTCACCAGTCATTAGTTATCATTATGGAGCAGAGAATCACGATGAATTAAAAAGTCTATTACACAAGAGCCTGTCTTTGAATTTATTGGTCGGGATAGTGATGGCGATATTGGCGTTTTGTTTCGCGACACCGTTTACCCAGATTTTCGTGGGATACAATCCAGAATTGATGACGATGACCGCACATGCGTTCCGTATTATTTCAATAAACTTTGTCATTATTGGAGTAAATATTTTTATTTCGTCGTTCTTTACGGCTTTGAATAACGGTATTGTTTCGGCGGTAATTTCGGTATTACGAACCTTGGGATTTAAATTATTGGCGGCTGTTTTATTACCTCTGTGGTTGGGGGTTGAGGGAATTTGGCTGTCAATTACCTTTGCGGAAATGATGGCGTTAATTATTTCATTAACGTTCTTGTTTATCAAACGAAAGAAATATCATTATTAAGTAGTTAATAAAAAACACCCAATAATCAGCGCATTTTGAAACTAGCAGAATAAAGTTTTGTGTTTAGTTTAAAACCAAAGTATTATGTTTTATATGGAAGAAACAGAAATTACGGTTCAAGTTTTTAATTCATTTAAAGAAATTAACAGTATTTTATTAAATCAAGGGTTTAAGGTTGAAGGAAATTATTTATTAAACGATTGGTATTTTTCAAAACTAGAAAATGTCAAAGAAATTTCATATCTTGATTTATTGAATAATTCATTTTTAGTTCGTCAGGTTTTGACAGATAAAGAAAAAGTTCAATTATGCTACAAACAAAAAGAGTTGGATGAATTTGGAAATGTTATCAAGGAAGAAAAAACCAGCACGAATTTGGATTCACTTTCTGATACTATTAAAATTTTTAAAAAATCTGGGCTAAACAATTATTGCATGGTTAAAAACAATACATACATATATGTAAAAGATGAAATTCGTTTTTGTGTTCAGGTAATAGAGAATTTAGGAATATTTATTGAGTATGAAGAAGATGAAACGATGAATAATATGAACGCAAAAGAAAAGTTTAATTACATGGTATCGGTTGTAAATTCACTTAAATTAAAACTTGGTAAAGATTTTTCTTGTAAAAAAGTTTTTATGCTTTTGCACAAAGAAGATGAAAAAAATATCATGTGTTTGTAGTGCACTTAATCTTTTGAAAAAATTGTTAATTACAATATAAATTTTAATTTTTGTATTTATTTTGACATTTTTTATCAAATAAAACTATAGTAATAGTTACTATGGCATTTAAACGAGTACTTGTCTATATATACAAGTGGCGTCGCTTCGCTTCGCCAGACAATTACAAAAAGTGCGTGCTTGTAAACAAGCGACGCACTTTTTTATTTTCCGTTAGTTTCAAAAGTTCGTGACCATACAGGGTGTTTCTTTTTTGTTGTGGTTATTGGTTATTTCAAATTCAATTGTGTTGCCAATGTTTCCCAAGCTTTCATGACAGTTTTTTCTTTTTTGCCTTCTAACATGATACGGAGTAAAGGTTCGGTACCGCTTTTGCGGATAACTTTACGAATACCTTTAGGTAATGTAAACTTGGCAAGTACGTCTTCGTAGTTAGACGGAAGGTCGGTAAGTTTAACGTTGCGGTAGAATTCAAAGTATGGATGATATGATTTAATAATTTTTAACATACCGTCTAAGCCCATTTCACGATATGCTTGAGTGAGTAAGATAATTGCGTCAATAGCATCCGAATCGCCCATGTTAACATCAAAATAGTAGTGACCACTTTTTTCGCCACCGAACGCAACGTGATTTGCGCGCATTGCGTCGACAACGTTTTTAGCACCAACTTTGCAACGAACTAATTCAATTGAATTACCAAGACCGCTGTTAACAGTTTCATCAACAACAATTTTATTAAGTTTTAATAATTTAGCAATAATTAAGCAGGTTTCTTCACCAGTTAATACACGGTCATGCAAATATACTAAGAAGCGGTCGGCATCGCCATCGACAGAGAAGGCAATTTCCAATTTATTGTCTTGGCAATATTTGGTTAAAAAGTCGGGGTGGGTAACGCCACAGCCTTCGTTGATTTCACCATCATAATTAATAATATTAGTAAAACCTAAACTGTGTAATTTATGCCCCAAGCCACCATTGGCACAATCAATCATAATATCTTTGGGTAACAAATCCCATTTGTGATATACAGGTACAGGTGGAATATCCAAGGTCTTTTGTTCAAAATGGTTCAAATAAATTTTGAAACCGCAATATTGATATGGGTTGTGTGAAGCGGTAATCATAACAGCTAACCCGCTTTGTGAAAGTAAATCTGGTGTAGTAGTGATACCTAGATTATGAATTGTACCAGGGAAGGCTTTAATAAATTCATTCATTAGTTTATCGCTACCTTTACGTCCATCACGACCAAGTGAAAGTTCTTTCCAACCTGCCTTTGATAAGCCTTCGGCGATTTGTGTTGCAACATGATCCTTTAATAAATTTTCGGTTAAATCACGAATTCCTGATGTTCCAAATTTTAACATTTTTATTTTCTCCTTTTTTATTTAATTAAATCTTGTAACCAAGTTTTGAATTCTGGGTTGGCTTTTAAAGTGGCATAAGTCATGGCTTGTGCAAGACCCATTGGATTACCTAAATCAAAACGTTTACCAGTTAATTCAACATGACGTAAAGCTGGTAATTTATTGATGGCATCAACTATACATATTTCGCCTTCGCCATCGATATGTTCACGAACATAGTTCAAAACTTCTGGAACCAAAACATATGTTCCCAAAGAAGCAAAATTTGATGGAGGATTGTCTTTTGGTTTTTCAACAATTCCTTTAATATCGTTACCGCTCTTTGGAATAATGATACCATAACGATAAGCAACTTCTAATGGAATTTGATATGACGACAAAACCGATACATGATGTTGATTAAAATCATCAATTAATACTTTGTAGGGGTTTTGTTCCAACATTAATTCATCTGGGAAGATTAACAAGAATGGGTCATTGCCAATAAAATTTTTGGCAATCATGGTTGCTGGACCAGTGCCTTCCATTTTAACTTGTTTGCCATAAGAAATTTTAACGTCGGGATACATGTCCTTAAAATGATTAACAATGCATTCTTTACTGTCACTGATGATAATAAAAAATTCTTTAATACCAGCTTCAATTGCTTGTTCAATAATCAATTGCAACAACGGTGTTGTGCGTACTGGCAACATTTCTTTGGGTTGAGATTTAGTGTAAGGCATCATGCGTGTTCCTTTACCGGCACAAAGAATGACGGCTTTTTGAACAGTTTTATTTTCTTTTTCCATGTTTAATTTTTTTATTTCCTTTGTTCGTTTAGATTTACCTATAAAAATAGGTATTAAGATAGATTATCATATTCGTAAATATAAACACAAACGAAATCTTTACGGATTGAATGTTTTTAGGTTATTTCATACGAAAAGTCAGTAATTTTTCGCGAACTTCTTCGGCACGCTTCTTATCGCGTTGAAGTGGGGTGGCGTTTTGTAAATTGTGATTTGTAATAATAGTGTTGGGTTTAGTGATAAAAAACAAATCGTCAATAATGCGATTATTACGGAAAGCAATAATTTTGAAACCGATACCAAGCTTAATCCAAACTAATTGTTCGACAACTTCGTCGCTTGAAAGTAAATGAGCGTTAGTTAAAATTCCCCAAGCGCGCATAACTTTATCAATAATTTTATCTGGTGATTTTTGCCATAACTCGCGTTCTAAATTTAATTCAGTGGTTGCCAAACGGGTAACAACGCGATGAATCATATTGATAACCTCAGTATCAGGCATGCTTAAACAATTCTGGTTAGAAATTTGGTAAATACAACCGCTGGCGTCACTGTTTTCGCCATAAACTCCGCGAATAGTGATTTTTTGGTTGTCAAGTTCTTTGAAGACATCGGCAATCTTTTTGGTAATTGTCAGTGCGGGTAAGTAAATCATGACACTAGCACGTAAGCCACCGCCTAAGTTAGTTGGACATTTGGTCAGGTAGCCTAACTGCAAATCCTTGGCAATTTCAAAATCTTTTTCCAATTGGTCGGCGATGTTTTTCGCTGTTTGATAGGTTTGCCAAAGTTCGTAACGGTTGGTAATAGCTT
Source organism: Clostridia bacterium (assembly GCA_045597505.1). Lineage (GTDB taxonomy): Bacteria > Bacillota > Clostridia > Christensenellales > UBA1242 > RGIG8050. The sequence goes on from JAZLKE010000031.1 coordinate 11,068, forward strand.
GAATACGGAGATGGTCTTCTTCGCCAATCATTACATTGATAGTGTTATCGTAGTTGGTAACTAGGACTCCAGTTTTAGCGTTTTTCAAAAAGTCCGCGCTGATTAAATGCTGTTCGAATAAGCTATCGCGAATGGGTAGGTCGTTGAGATTGAAAGCGTTTAAGTCGGAGCGGTGGCGTGTAATGCTTTCGGCTATTTGGCGAAAAAACTTGCGATCCTGACAATTAAAGGGAACATGGGCAAGGTTACGAGCTAAGCGAATACGTGTTGTCATGACAAGATTATCTAAGTTCATCGATATAGGACTCCAATTCTTTTTTGAAATATTGATAACAATCTGGACAACCTAAGTAGCCAGTCTTTAAGAATTCATTGAAATCATAACCACAGTTACCACAGATTTTAGATTGGATATGTGGTACTTTGAAATCATGCGAAAAATCTTCGGGTAGAGATTTTGTCGAGTATGTTTTCTTAACTGGTTCATAGGTCATTAACATAAAAACAGTATACAATATTTTGTAAAAATACTACAATCGATATATGATAAATATTTCGGGTAACTTAAAAAGAATTTGGGATTTTGCTTTGCGTGCGGCTGGCAACAACCCACAGAAGGTTGCGCCGATTCATTTACTTTATGGTTGCAGTTTGGTTACGGACAGTTTAGCTTGTGTTTTTTTGAATAGTGAAGGCGTGACTTCAGAACGTATAGCAGCAACACCACCAGCATTCTTTGCTGATAAAACAGTTAATCAAATTTTAACTATGGCAGAAACTCAAAGTATGATTTTTAATCAACCAGAGATTTACAGTGAAGCGCTGTTGTATGTTTTATGTTCCAAATGTAAACAAACAAAAGCTGTAATCGATAAAATCAACGCCGGGGCAGCGCAACGCATTATGCAAAAAATTATCAATGAAGTTGAGGGAGTGACTGTGCCAAAGTCTGCGTCGGTTAAACCAATTAGCCAACATACAACACCGCGTCCGTCAGCAGTGTCAAATGTAACACGCCAAGTGTCACAAAATAGCGAAACCCATACGAGCAATTCGATGAATGCGGACTTGTCATCAGTATTATTGGAATACGGACAAGATTTAACCGCCAAGGCGCGTCAGGGTAAAATTGATAAAATTATTGGTCGCGATGAAGAAACTAGTCAATTGATTGAAATTCTTTGTCGTAAAACTAAAAACAACCCAGTTTTAATTGGTGAAGCTGGTGTGGGTAAAAGTGCTATTATTGAAGGACTGGCTAAGCGAATTGTAGAACAACAAGTGCCAGATAATTTACAAGACAAAATTGTTTATTCGTTAGATGTTGGGTTACTGTTAGGCGGTTCAAAATACCGTGGTGAATTGGAAGGTCGTTTGAATAAAATTTTGCAAGAGTTGAAAGACCGTGATGACATTATTCTATTCATTGATGAAATTCATAACATTGTCGCTAGTGGTAACAAAGACGGCGAAATGAGTGTGGCAGAAATTTTGAAGCCTGCTTTGGCGCGTGGTACTTTGCGCTGTGTGGGTGCGACAACAATTGATGAATATCGTATGTATATTGAGAAAGATCCAGCCTTGGAACGCCGCTTTGATCCTGTGATGGTTTACGCACCGACTTTGGAACAAACAGTTGAAATTTTGGAAGGCTTGAAACCTGGGTTTGAGAATTATCATAAAGTACAAATTAACCACAGTGCATTAAACGCCGCTGTGTTATTATCAAACCGTTACATCTTTGACCGTAATTTACCAGATAAAGCGATTGATGTTTTGGATAAAGCATGTGCCAAAGCACGTATTAAAGCGGGACATGGTATGTCAACAATTACCGATACCGATATTGCAACTGTAATTGCTGAGATGACCAAAATTCCTTTGAACAAAATTAACGCTAATGACCAAAAAAATCTCATGGATTTGGAGAAGGATTTGCAGGCTGTGATTATTGGTCAAGATAAAGCAATTAGTGCGGTGGCTAAAGCAGTACGCCGTAACCGCAGTGGAATTAATGATGCTAATCGTCCGATTGGTTCATTCTTTTTCTTAGGACGTACGGGTGTTGGTAAAACCGAAGTCTGTAAACAACTTTCGCAAATTTTGTATGATACTGAAAAAGCCTTTATTAAATTGGATATGAGTGAATTTAGCGAACCGCATAGTGTAAGTAAGTTGGTTGGTGCTGCGCCAGGATATGTTGGTTATGATGATGGTTCTAATTTATGCAATCGCGTTCGTCACAATCCGTACTGTTTAGTTTTGTTCGATGAAATTGAAAAAGCGCATAGTGATATTTACAATTTAATGTTGCAGATTTTGGACGAAGGTCGTTTAACTGATTCGCACGGTAAAGTCACATCTTTCCGTAATGCTTTAATTGTGATGACTTCAAATGTGGGGGTTAGTGAAATTCCTAATGACCGTGACTTAAAACCCGAAGAGGAAGAAAAGTATATTTTGGACGGTATGCGAAAAAAATTTAGTCCGGAATTTATAAACCGTATTGATAATGTGGTCGTCTTTAATACTTTAACGCGTGATGACATTGAAAAAATTGTCGCGTTGCAAATGCAAAAATTAAGCAAACGTTTGGCAGCGGTTAATGTAACCATGCATTATACTGATGCAGTGGTCAGTTGGATTGCGGAACATGGTTATCAAAAGAATTATGGTGTACGTCCAATTCGCCGCTTAATTCAAACACAAATTGAAGATAAAGTTTCTGAACAAATTATTACCGAACAAATCCATTTTGCCGATATTGACATTGTTGATGACGCGGTTGTGGTTCAATCTAGACGTTGATAATTGGTTAAATCAATGGTGCGTTTAACTGGTTCGGGTTCTGGTTTAGTTTTGGTTTCTTGGTTGCGTAAATTCATAATTTGGTTCAAACCGCCCGAAAGCAAAAATTTGATTAATAAAGTCTGTATATCGTTGTTATTGGAAAAAGTTGTGTTAGAGTTGGTAGAATTACTGCTAACATTTTGTAATAAATTCAAAACATTATTCAAAGTTTCGTCTTCCATTAACAACTCCTTTTTATTGATTTTGGATTGATTTGATGATTTTGATTAGGCGGGCGCGTTGGTCTTGATTAAGCATGGGACCGATGACACGAATAATTTTTTCAACATCGCCAATTGTGCCATTAGCTTTTTTGATGCGAATCTGTTCCGCTAATAAATTGGTCAGTTCTTTGTCGTTCATCTTGGATAAACGATCCAAGGTTTTTTGATTAAATTCCATATACTTTTTTATGTTATTTTGTTATAATATGTGCATATGTTTGTTGATAGCGTAGATATTTCGATTCAAGCTGGTTCGGGCGGTGCAGGTGCCGCTACTTTTTATCGCGATACATTAACAATGTTTGGTGGACCTAACGGTGGCGATGGTGGTCGTGGTGGTGATGTGATTTTTATCGGAACCAATAATTTGGATAATTTGGTTGATTTCCATTATAACCAAAAATTCAAGGCGGGTAATGGTGCCAACGGACAAGGTGGAAACAAAACTGGTGCCGACGGTGAAGATGTCATAATTCCAGTCCCTTTGGGTACTAAGATTATGGACGAAGAAGGAAAACTGCTGTGCGATATTACTACAATTGGTCAAAAGTATTTAGCATTACGTGGTGGTGCCGGTGGTTTTGGTAATACGCATTTTGCGACGGCTTCACGTCAAACTCCGAATTTTTCTAAAACTGGTGTCAAGACTCAACCATACCGCGTGCGTTTGGAGTTGAACTGTATTGCGGATATTGGTATTATTGGTTATCCAAACGTCGGTAAAAGTACTTTATTGTCTGTTATCAGTCGTGCGCGTCCAAAGATTGCCAACTATCAATTTACAACTTTATATCCGAACATTGGCGTTTCGCAAGTTCATGGTCAGAATTTACTGTTTGCGGATATTCCTGGTTTGATTGAAGGTGCCAGTGATGGTGTCGGTTTGGGAATTGATTTTTTGAAACATATTGCACGTACACGTTTGTTGTTGCATGTAATTGATATTGCAGCTACCGAAGGGCGGGACCCTTATCATGATTACGAAGTGATTAACCAAGAATTAAAACAATACCATGCCGATTTGGAAAATAAAAAACAAATTGTTGTTTTGAATAAAATCGACAGTGCTACACCTGAACAAATTAAAGAATTCAAAAAAAAGTTGGGACGCAAAATCCCCGTTTACGAAATTTCCGCTTTGAACCATACTGGTTTGAAAGAATTATTAGATGCGTGTTTACAAACTTTGAATACCATTCCAAAACCAGCGCCATTGATTGTGGAAAGTGTGTTGGAACACAAAATTGATAAGAACCAATTTATGGTTACAGGTGGTAATGGTGAATACCAAGTTAGTGGTCCGTTTATTGATAATTTGATTCGTGGTGTCGTTTTAGATGATACTGAAAGTAACCGCTATTTCCAACGTCGTTTGGTGCAACATGGTGTGATAGCTGAATTGAAAAATATTGGTTTAACCGACGGAGATACAATTCAAATTGCGGGTCATGATTTTACGTATACCGAATAAAAATAAATATCGACGATTTATATGCAGGTTACCAATTACAGCATCGTTATGCTAAACGCCGACGTCACATTGGAACAGTTATAATCATTGTTTTAATTGTGGTATTGGCGGCCAGTATTACGGCGTTGTTTTTGCGTGGTTTCAAATTCAAGGACTTGGGCGAACAATTGCGCAGTAAGGAAATACAAACACCAGCACAAGATGTTTGGTTGATTGAGGTTGACAATTATTCTAGCAAAATGGACGCATACAAAGCTGGAATTGGCGCCAAAGATTTGGGTATGGGAGTTTATGTTATTCCCAATGAAACAAAATGGTCTTGGGTTGCGGGTGTTTATCAAGCCGAAGATGAGGCGCATGCTGTTTTGACACAAGGTACTTTACCCAGTGATGCTAAGTTACGTTTTTATCAAATCCAAAGTAAAAAATTTGCCATTGACGGTAAAGCGGTTGATACGTGTCAGCAAGTTTTTGCAACAATACAAAATGTCAGTCAAATACTGACAGATCTGCGTACTGCGGTGGCACAGGCGAACGTAACCAAGAACCTGCAAATTGACTTAACAACACAATATAATCGCATTAAAGATGATGTAGAGGCTTTACAAGCATTGAATAGTGATTTACAAAGTGATTTTGTCGCAACCGTAATCTATACGGCTAACCAAAATTTGATGGGGTTGCAAGACCTGATTGGCACATCTTCAAATGTGACAATGGCAAGTGTGAACAATGCGTTATTGATGACAATTTTCTCGCTAGACAATTTTTAATTGTTTTGCTAACATAATCGCGGGGGAATTTAAATTTTGGGATTTTCTGAAGATTTTGTAAATAATGCGGCTGAGGAAGTTAATTCAATGACCATGCAAGCCGATTATGATTTCATTAAAGAGATTTTACAACAAGCGGTTAACAATGTTGCCAAAGTGGCTCCGTATTTTAATCCAAAAGATGTTATGATTTATTTGCAAGGTTGCTACGCATGTCATACGAATACTAGATTTCAATCCAAGTTGGAAGTGATTGTCGAATTGAGTAAAACTCGCGAATTTGATTATGAAACGATGCAACGCACGGATATGAAAATGCGTGATAATTTCTTCGTTGATTTTGAACATTATTTTGATGTAAAACATTTTAAAGATAATTTGGTTGATGAAATCCAAAAATTATTGCGCGTAAAGGTCAAGGTTGGAGCAACGACAATTTTGATTCCAGCTGTTGGAAAGTTGAATCATTCGGTTGATGTCTTTCCGTGCTTCAAATATAAATTTTTCCGTCCAGAAGGGGGCAGTATACGTGCGAAATTGGTATTCGACCAAAAATTTGATGACCACTTTTTAATGTTTACCAATTTACATACAGTCAACGGCGACTTAAAAGATTCAATGACCAAAGGTAATTTCAAACGTATGGTTCGCCTGGTAAAAACTTTGGTGGCTATCAGCGCGCGCGAAGATAACATTATTCACCATGTACGTGGTTATTATATTGAATGTATGTTGTACAATGTACCAAACGAAATGTATTTTAGCCGTGACGGTAAATTGTCTTCGGTGTTTTTGAAAGTAGTTAACTGGTTGAATTTTGCAAACCTAGATGATTTCGTTTGTCAAAACCAAATTTGGTCATTATGGGGTAATGCAGACGGCTTTTGGTATCAAACTGCGGCACGCCAATTTATTAATGATTTAATTGAGTTCTACGAAGCGTTCCCAGAAAAACGTACCGAAATTATTAAAGAAGAAACAGACGAATGATTGCAAGTATCATTAACCAACATTCCATTCGGGTGGACGATTTAAGTCAGTTTGACCCTTATGCAATTTTACATAGTGGGCAAGTGTTTCGCTACTGGCAAACCCAAAATGGTTGGTTAGTTATGTCGGGACAACATTATGCTGAAATTAAAACTGTTGACGGACAAGTTACCATTGACTGTGATGATGCGATGTATTTTTACCAGTACTTTGATTTTGATACAAATTACGAAACCATTAAGCAAACTTTGACTGCGTCAAAATTACAAAAAGCAATTACTGATGGTGGCGGAATTAGAATTTTGCGAGGCGATTTTCTCGAGATCGTTTTGTCGTTTATCATTTCAGCAAATAACAACATTAAACGCTTTACCAAAACAATTAATGATTTATGTGAACAGTATGGCACCAAAACGGCTTGTGGTTATAATGGTTTTCCGACTTTGGCACAATGTGAACAAATTTCAGAGACGGATTTTAAGCGTTTGGGGTGTGGTTATCGTGCGCCGTATTTAGTTAAAGCAATCCAAGAATTAAAAGCTTTGGATTTTTCCCAATTGCAAAAATTAAATAATCATGAGTTGCAACGAGAACTATTAAAAATGAGTGGTGTGGGTCCCAAGGTAGCAGCGTGTGTTATGTTGTTTGCTTTTCATCGTTTAGATACTGCGCCAGTAGATACTTGGATTAAGAAAGCAATTGCACAAATGTCGACCGCAGAACAACAAAAAATTTTACAAGGACAGTATGCTGGTATCGCGCAACAATACATCTTTTATTATTTACAACATTTACAAAGGGAAATGTTATGACAAAAAAAAGACCAACGACTTGTTGGTCTTTAATTGGTGGCCCTTGTTGAATTTTCCCAGTAAAAACATTGTTTTCTTCTGTGTTTTTACTAGATTGCATTAAAATTTCGTTATTAATTTTAAATTTGGCATTTTCTTTTTGACAGAGTTTTTTATATTCAAGTAAGTTTGACGCATTTTCGTTTCCTTGTAAATCCCAGTCGCCATATTTTAGTTCGCCAGAAAATAAATGCTTTTTTAAAATGTCAAGGTTAAGGGTAGCACAGCAAGTGGTGGGAATAAGGTTGATATAAACTTCAACTTTATTATTATAAATAATAATTTTATTTACAAAGTTTTGTATGATTCTTCTTTTTTCGATAAAGTCATCTCCATCTAAAATTGCTGATGTTTTACGATAAATTTGCGCGATGTCGTTTTTATTTGCTGAAATGAATTCTAAATTACTCATTTCATTTTTGAGTTTTAAATTCACTTCTTTTTTTTCTTGTTCAAGTTGTTTTAACTTATCCAAGATAATTGGAGTTGAATATCCGCCGCTTATAACATTTAAAAGATTTGAAATACTGACATCAATTTCTTTTATCTTGCCTTTTAACATTTCAACTATTGAATTATTAACTGATTGTTGTCGTATAAACTTATTATATTCATTGAAAACTTGGTCGATAAATACTTCATTAAAAACTATTTCTTTTAGTTTAGCGATGACAAAATTTTCGATTAAATCTTTTTGCAAAGAATTATTATGACAATATTTGGTTTGCGTTTGTCCATTTTTATAACTGCTTTGATTTACACATTTATAATAAACATACATTTTTCTGTGTCGTTTGCAGCGCATTCCGTTATATTGTGCTTTACATTCTCCACAAATAATTTTACCAGTTAGTAAATATTCTTCTTCGGCATTACATGGCGGTCGATGTATTCTTGCTTTTAAAATTTTTTGTGCTGTTTCAAAAGTTTCCTTTGTTATAATTTGTGGAAATTCATTTGTAACTCTAATTGTGTCATATTTGGGTTTACTTCTTGTTCCCGTGTTGTAATGAAAATTATACACTCCAGTGTATCTTTCATTCCGTAAAATATTGTCAATAGCCGTTCCAGTAAAAGGTTTACCAAAATTCTTTTTACTATTTTTTGTAAATCCTTTTTGAGTTAATGTTTTAATGATTTCTGCTCGTGTATAACCATCAATGGTCATTTGAAATATTATTTTCACTGCTTCGGCATTTTCTTTGTCAATTTCAACTTTATGAACAAGGTGTCCATGTTTACTTCTCATTTCATTACCAAATTCATCATGTTGAGTAACCAACTTATAACCATAAGGCGCTGCGCCGCCATTTCTTTTCCCTTTTTCTGCATTTATAATCATTCCTTTGGTTGCTTCCGCGGATAGATTATCTAAAAATTGTTCTGCCATGCTCGCATAAATTAGTTTTACATAATTGTTATTCATTTCTGGTTGGGCAACATAAATCAAATCAATACCTTTCTCTTGATATGCCTTTTCGTATTCAAGGAATATTAAAATATTCCGTGAAAATCTGTCCATTTTATGAACAAGAATTTTGCTATAATTTAATTCGTCGCTTTCTTTTTTCATCCTTTGGAAATTAATTCGGTGGTCATCTTTAGCACTTTGGGCTTTATCAATATACCATTCAATAATTGTGATTCCATTTTCATCTGCATATTTTTGAATGGCTCTTTGTTGAG
>JAZLKE010000032.1:0-13310 GCA_045597505.1 Clostridia bacterium
CGAAGTTAAAAAAAGTAACGTTATGATGCTGGGTCCGACTGGTTCGGGTAAAACTTTACAAGTCACGACTTTGGCAAAAATTTTGAATACGACTTTTGTGGTGTCCGACGCGACCGCGATTGTGGCTTCGGAAAATGTCGGCGACGAAATCAATAAAATGCTGGTCAAGTTGTTGGAAAAGACCAACGGCGATGTGCATGCCGCCGAAATGGGCATTGTGTTCTTGGACGAGGTCGATAAATTGGTTACGGGTGTCAACCGCATGAAAGGTGAGAGTATTCAACAAATCATGTTAAAAATTGTTGAAGGTACTGTCGTTGACGTTCCATATAATGGCAAAATTGTCAAGATGGATACCAACAATATTTTGTTCATTTGTGGCGGTGCGTTTGTGGATTTGCCGGGAATTGTGCGCAGTCGTATTGGTGAACGTGACACCATTTTGTTGAATGACTTTCAGGTATTAAAACAGGTCGTAGCGGAAGATTTCGCCACCTTTGGTATGATTCCTGAGTTTTGTGGTCGTTTCCCCGTGGTGGTTGTTTTAGAGGCGTTAAATCGTGCAGCATTGAAAGAGGCGTTGGTTAAACCTAAAAATTCTTTGATTTTACAATACAAAAAAATGTTAGACGTCGAAAAGGTGGAAGTTGAATTTACCGATGCCAGTTTGGATAAGATTGCCGAACTTGCGGAAAAATTACAAACTGGTGCGCGTGGCTTGCGTACGATTTGTGAACGTTTTATGACCCGCATTATGTTTGATATTCCGACCGAAAAGAATTTAACCAAGATTACGATTACACCTGAGGTTGTGGCAGGCGATGCTAAACCAGTTTTCCATTACAGTGTTTCCAAAGAAAGTGCCGAATTACAACCATTGACGCCGTTGCGTTTGCGCGGTACCAGTCCTTATACTGACGAGGGGGAGATTGACGATGGAAAAGGTTATTAACTATCCGAATGGCGACAAATACATTGGTCAGGTGGAAGATAATAAAAAGCAAGGTATTGGCGCTTATACGTATCAAAGTGGTGCGCGTTATGAGGGACAGTTTATGGCTGACCACCGTCATGGGCGTGGACTTTATTATTTTCCGAATGGCGACATTATAATGGGAAATTGGGTTGATGATCAATTGCAAGGTCGCGTTGTGTATCGCTTTACAAACAAAGACCAATATGAAGGCGAAATCCAAAATAATCAATTACAAGGGCGCGGTATTTACCGTTATCATAATGGCAATGTTTATCAAGGCGAATTTAAAGACGGACACCAACACGGCAAAGGCACATTGATGTATGCAGAGGGAGGACAATATCGAGGCGATTGGGGCAATGGTAAACGTGAAGGACAAGGCATCTTAAATTTTGGCGATGGTAACGGCTACGAAGGCGGTTGGATAAATGACAAGCGCAGTGGTAAAGGGCGTCAGGTTTTTGCTAATGGCGAGCAATTTATCGGCGAATGGAAAAATAATCAAAAGAACGGCAAAGGTATTTACTTTTACGCTGATGGTACGCGTGAAGAAGGCGTTTGGGAAAAGAATAATAAAATCAGTTAGTTTTATGGTCTTGAATGGCTTGCACAGCTAAGGCGTCGCAACGGTTGTTGTATTCGTTTGTGCTGTGTCCTTTGACCCAAATGTAGGTTGGGTGATATTTTTGGTTTAGCGCGATGACCTGTTCCCATAAATCACGATTTGCGACAGGTTGTTTGGCTGCGTTGCGCCAATCTTTTAATTGCCAATTATCAAGCCAATGCTGGTTGATTGCGTCTACGATGTATTTACTGTCAGTATAAACAGTTACGGGTACTGTGGTGGTTTTTAAGGCTGATAGACCGTTAATCACGGCGGTTAATTCCATGCGATTGTTGGTTGTGTTATCTTCAAAACCTGACAGTTCTTTTTCGCGACCTTGGTACAATAAAACCGAACCCCAACCGCCAGGTCCAGGGTTACCGCTGCATGCACCGTCAGTATAAACCGCAATCGTGTTTTCCATGCGTTCAGTATAGAATGGTAAATTTGACTTTGGCAATTAGAAATCGTGATGACGGAAAATGTGAATTAAAGCCCAATATAAAATCACAGTAATACCCGCAACTACTGGTACAGTGTATAACATGTTGTATGCCGCGGGCATCGGGGCAAATAACATTTGCGCACCAAAATAACGCAATGGGTCTAAGCCCATCAAAGGCACGTATTGATAAAAATCGAAAAATCCCAACAGTGCATTTAATAAGACCACAGTTACGCAAATTAAAGTTGTGAAGCCGATGATAATAAATGGTTTATTTTTAACAAATGAAAATAAACCACAGACCGCAATTAATGGTAACAACTTGAAAATCAAATTCAAAAAGTAAATTGCAAAATAATTCAAGGCGGACATTGTCATGGCATGTGTACCATTAAATAAAAACAAAATATCTGGACTGATATATGCACGGAAGAATAATAAACCACATACCGCATAAATCCCCGCTAATAAAACCAAGGCAACCGCCGTTAGCATGATGACGACTGTGGTCTTGGTTAGAATAATGGTGGAACGTTTCTTACCAGCTGCAATCGGTGTAATTAAAGTGTTTTGATAATGGTCGGTAAAAAATACGCCAGCCGCCCAAATCATTACTAATAAAACTAACGGCAACATCGCCATTTCCATGTTGGTAAAAATGAAATCAAAAAGACTGACTTGATTAGAATTGTTAAAAATATTTCCAAAGGCGTACGGGTCGGCATAATCATTGTCGGCGTGTTCTAAACGGTACTTGGATAACTTGCAGGCACGCGTAGACGGCGTAATACCTGCGTAGTCTTCAAAACCTTGATAATCTGACAAATTACCTTGGTAAGTGGATTGCGTGGCTACGGACAGCCAATAGCGGTTTAAGGCATATTCGTAAGCATCGATGTAGTCGTAGTTAGTTTGTCCTGCTGGATAGTTGGTAAAGATTGCTTTAAGTTCGGTTAAATCTTCATCGCTGATTTGTTGTACGTAAAATAAGTTATCCAAAACGTCTTTTAAGCTGGCGTCGTCCCAGGCTGGATTAGTATTACGTAAAGCATTAACAATTGTATCGTTAGTTGGCGAAGTCAAACTGAAGAAAGAATTTAATTTGGTCAAGATGTCGTCGAAGACATCAATGTATTGTGTACGTACCAGTAAGTAGTCGTTAATACTGTCATTATTAACAATGTATTTTTTGTAGTAATTATTGTAGAAATTTTGGAACGAAGTTTTTGCAGTGTTGTACTTTGTTACCAACTGATTAGTATCATATAAAGTACTGGCATCCATAACATTGTAGTCGTCATAGAAATCATCGAATGCATTAGCAAAAGCACTGTGGTCAATTGTGGTATTCCAATTTTGAATTTTGGTTTGTAAAGTGGCGTAATCCGCACTGACATCAGTTTTGGCAATGGGCGCTTTGTTAAAGAAAATTGCGGTTAAAATTAAAGTTCCAATTACCGTAGCCGACAAAACAATTGTCACCAAAATCGGTGAAACACGGCGCCAAATTTTTTTCAGTTCGTAGTTGAATAACATACAACCCCCATCACAAAATCAAAATAATTTTAATATATAAATGCTATGAAAACAACTAAAATTGCTGTGGTCGGAGTTACTGGTTTGGTTGGTCAAATGATGCTCCGCGTTTTACAAGAACGACAAATTGATGGTGAATATTTTTTGTTTGCCAGTCCCAATCATGCTGGTGAAAAAATTACTGTGAACGGTGAAGAATATATTGTTGAAACATTGACGTCTGAACGCGTGGCTGAAATGAAAGCCGATTTCGCTTTGTTCGCTGCGGGTGCCGATGTCGCACGTGAGTGGGCGCCACGTTTTGTCGCCGCTGGTACCACGGTAATTGATAATAGCAGTTATTTCCGCATGCAACCTGATGTGCCGTTGGTGGTGCCAGAAATTAACCTGCACACAATTAAACATCATCGGTTAATTGCTAATCCCAATTGTTCAACCATTGGTGCTGTCGTTGCCTTGGCACCATTAGATCGAGTCTATAAAATAAAACGCATTGTTTATGCTACGTATCAAGCAATCAGTGGGGCGGGTAAAAATCCGCAATTCAAACATCCAATAGTGGATAATGTTTTACCAGATATTGATGTGCGTATGCCAAATGGTAACACCAAGGAAGAAAATAAAATGATTGACGAAACACGAAAAATTCTGGGGCGTACCGATATCGCGGTTTCGGCGACGGCGGCCCGTGTGCCAGTTGCTAACAGTCATTGTGTTGCAATAAATGTAGAATTTTACCGCCAGCCCGACTTAGCCCGTGTCAAAGAAATTTTAAATCAAGCGGCGGGCGTAGTTTATTGTGACGATTTTGCAGTGCCGACCCAAGTTACTGGACATGATGAAGTTTATGTCGGACGTGTACGTTTAGACCATTCACACCCCAAGACCTTGAATTTGTGGACTGTTAGTGACAACTTGCGCAAAGGTGCGGCAACCAATGCTGTCCAAATTATGGAGTCGTTACTTGCTTGATTGTTTGATTGTCGATTTATGTGTCGGTGCAGGATTTGTATTGGTTAGTTTGATTACGACATTATTGTTAATAAAAAAATAAAATTCGCCAAGAACCGACAAAACGCTTTCGTTTATGCTGTGAAACAGAAAGGAGGCGTAATGAATGTTTTAACCCGTACACACCGTAATGTGCTGTACATTTCGTTAGATGGCGAGTTGGACGAAAAGTCGGCGGAGTATACTCGCTTGGCGTTGGAACAGACTATGATGACGGCTAAGGCTAGTCAAATTGTCATCGATTTGGCTAAGTTGTCATTTATGGATTCCACTGGCATTGGTGTGTTGTTAGGGCGCTACAAGAAGATGAAAGACCGTGGTATCCCAATTTACATTGCTAATCCGTCGGTACAGGCGGAGCGCATTTTTCAGATGACAGGCTTATATCAAATCATGCCAAAAATAAAAGGGGTAATCTCATGAATGAAGTGATTAACACAATGTCAATGCAAATTCCAGCCAAAAGTGAAAATGAATCTTTTGCGCGTGCAGTTGTTGCGGCGTTTTGTGTTGGCTTAAATCCTACCATTGACGAAATTAGCGATATTAAAACAGCGGTAAGTGAAGCGGTTACTAACTGTGTTGTTCATGCTTATCAAAAACGACAAAGCAATGCGGATATGATTACAATTGAATGTAAATTGTATCCCAATTTATTAGAAGTAAAAATCAGTGACCGTGGAGTCGGTATCCCTAATATTCCGCAAGCTATGGAACCTTTCTATACCACTCAACCCGATAATGAGCGCAGTGGTATGGGGTTTACTGTAATGCAAAGTTTCATGGATACAATTTCGGTCAATAATCAGGACGGAGGCGGAACAGTGGTAACGATGCAAAAAGTTTTTACAAAGGAAAATGAACAAGTCAGCGGGGAATGATTCCCGATGCAACAAGATACTGTAATTGATTTAGTCTTGCGCGCCAAAACTGGCGATGAGCAAGCAAAAAATCTTTTGGTGCAACAAAACCAGCCTTTGATTAAATCGTTGTTACGCCGTTACTTAGGTAAAGGTGTCGAGTATGACGATTTATTTCAATTGGGCTGTTTGGGGTTTGTAAAAGCGATTAATAAGTTCGACCCTAAATATCAGGTCAAATTTACCACATATGCTACGCCGTTAATCATCGGCGAAATTAAACGCTTTTTACGTGACGACGGAGCTATGAAAGTCAGTCGCTCAGTCAAAACCTTATATGTTAAAATTAAAAAATATTTGTTGTTAAAAAGCGGCGAAACTGAACCACCAACGGTTGATGAGTTGGCGGCTGAATTTAATGTGACCCGCGAAGAAATAATTTTCGCCATGGAGGCATCGCATTTGCCGTTGCCGTTGTTTGCAGGGAATACCAACGATAACGACGACGAAGCATTGTGTTTGGCGGATAAGATTGTTGCCAGTGATGACAGTGCCTATCTTGACCATATTATGTTGAAAAACATGTTAGCGCGTTTGCCAGTGCGTGAACGCCAAGTGATTTTACTGCGTTATTATCGCAATGCAACTCAAAGCGAAGTGGCGCGCCGTTTACATTTATCCCAAGTGCAGGTTAGTCGCATTGAGCAAAAAGTTTTACACAGTATGAAAACATATATGTTGGCTGGGGAAGATGTTGGTTAAGGTTAAGATTATGCTACGATTTTCGTGTTGACAAAAATGTAAAATTATTTTATCATAATCGTTATGAACGCAATCATTATGCAAGGTGGCAAACAATATCATGTTCAACCAGGCGACGAAGTCGTTGTGGAAAAGATTGACGGCAATATTGGCGACAAAGTTACTGTGCCAACCGTTATGACTTTTGACAATGGCAAAGTTGATACTAAACCAGGTAAAGTAACTGCCACAATCGTAGAACACGGAAAAGGTGACAAAATTAATGGTTTCAAATATAAACCAAAAAATAATGTACGTAAAAAATACGGACATCGTCAACCTTATACTAAAATCAAAATCGGAGGTAATAACTAAGCATGGCTCATCATAAAGGTGGCGGATCAACCGCGAATGGAAGAGATAGTAATTCAAAACGTTTAGGTGTAAAAATTGCCGACGGCCAATTTGCTAAGGCCGGCGCAATTATTGTGCGTCAACGTGGTACCGATGTAAAAGCGGGCGACAATGTAGGTTGTGGTCATGATCATACTTTGTTTGCTTTGAAAGAAGGTACCGTTAAATTTAGTCGTAAAGCAAATAACAAAAAATTCTGTTCAGTAGAATAATTAACCGCAGTCGACCATATGTATGGTCATGGTTAAAAGTATTTGTAAAGGAGTGTTATGTGCCGTGGTGGCAACACTCCTTTTTATTTTGGGATTTGGATTAATTGTTCAATTGACTGGAATCAGTAATAATGTGATTACACCTGTCATGCAAGTGGTTAAAGCAATCTGTATCTTTGTGGCGGTCGCAATTGCGCTGAAACCTGCTAAAAGTAAAGGCTGGTTGTATGGCGCTTTGGTCGGTATATTGTATATGGTGCTTACTTTTATTATTTTTTCTATGATTGACGGTCATTTTACCATTGGATTAAATGCGATAAGTGATTTATTGTTTCAAACTTTGGTTGGATTGGTTTCTGCCATAATTTTACGCTTACGAAATAAAGATGTGGAAGTTGCATAACTGTGTTATAATTAATGCGTGGATAAATTTTTAGTCATTGATGGTAACAGTTTGCTGAACCGTGCGTATTATGCTTTTGGCGGACGTGGCGAAATTGGAGAGTTGAGTTTTGGCGGTATGCCGACCAATGCGGTCTACGGCTTTTTGAATATGTTTATTAAGGCTGCGGCGGATTTAAAAGTTAAATACGTTTGTGTGGCGTTTGATATGCGTCAACCAACTTTCCGTCATCAAATGTTCCAAGGCTATAAAGCCAATCGTCACAAAATGCCTGACGATTTGGCGGTACAATTTGACCAATTGAAAGATATTTTACAAACCATGCAAATCAAAATTTACCAATGTGCTGGTTATGAAGCCGATGATATTATTGGTACCATTGCTCGTCAGGCTAAAGATGTAACCGTGATTAACTTAACCGCAGATCGTGATGGCTTGCAGTTGGTGGCACCTAATGTGGAATTGCATTTAACCAAAACTGGTGTGACCAATTTGGACGTTTGGACGGTCGAACGCATCAAACAAGAATTTGGTTTGACCCCACGCCAATTAATTGACGTCAAAGCATTAATGGGTGATAAGAGTGATAACATTCCAGGTGCGGCTGGTGTTGGTGAAAAGACCGCGGTAGCTTTGGTGCAAAAATATGGCAACGTGGAAGCTGTTATCGCCGCTGGTGCTAATAAAAAAGTTAACGACAGTGTGGATATGGTGCGCATGTCACGTCAGTTGGCGGAAATCAACTGCCAAGTGCCAATTGATTTTAAATTAGATGATTGTCATTTTATCTTTCCGTTTGACGACAATGTGAAAGCCAAGTTTGAAAAAGCTGGTTTTAAGAGTTTGTTGCGTCGTAATCTTTGGGTTAGTGGTGCCAGCGCGGTCGAAACGATTAAACCGTTGTTTGCCGATGTTAAAGACGAAAGCAAGAGTATGGACGAAGCTTTAATGCCAGTCTTGACCAAAATGTCTGCCAATGGTCTGAAAGTCGATGTTGCGGCGCTGGACGCCTTAGGTGTTAAATTACAAAGTGAAATTTCGACTTTGGAAAAAGAAATTCATGCTTTGGCAGGCGAGGATTTTAATGTTAATTCTACGCAGGAACTTAGCGATGTTTTGCGCCGCAAATTAGGTGTGAGTTTGACTCAAAAGACTAAGACTGGTTACTCTACCAATGAAGAAGTTTTGACTAAATTGGCCCCAACTGTACCATTGGCTGCCAAGGTGCTTGAATTTCGTGGTAAGTATAAACTGTATTCTACCTATGTGCGCGGTTATGCGAATGCGGTCGATTTAGAAGGCTTAATCCATACCACCTTCAACATTGACAAAACCGCGACTGGGCGTTTGTCGTCCAGTGAGCCTAATCTACAAAACATTCCGCAACGTAAAGTGGACAGCGATCTTTTCCGTCAAGTTTTTGTGTCTCGTTTCACTGACGGTAAAATGCTTTCTGCCGATTATTCACAAATTGAATTGCGCTTGTTGGCGGCATTATCGGGCGAACAGGGTTTGATTGATGCATTTAATCGTGGGGTAGATATCCATCGCGAAACTGCGGAAAAAATGTTTGGTGATCCCGAACGTCGTCGTGATGCTAAGGCAGTTAATTTTGGTATTATCTATGGTATTTCGTCTTTTGGCTTAGCAAAAGATTTACATTGCAGTTACATGGAAGCTTCAAACGTAATTAAAAATTATTTTGTGACCTTTCCAAAAATTAAAGAGTTTTTGGATCGCTGTGTGTCCAGTGCTAAACAGTACGGCTATGTTTCAACCATGTTTGGTCGTCGTCGCTATATTCCTGAATTATACGCCAAAGAAAATAACATCGCGGCGTTTGCAACACGCGCAGCTATGAACATGCCAATGCAAGGTAGTGCGGCCGATATTATTAAAAAGGCTATGATTGCGATTGATCAAGAGATGACCGAACGCAAAATGAAAAGTTTGATGGTTTTACAAATTCACGATGAATTAGTGTTTGATTGCGTACCTGAAGAAATTGATACGTTATCCGAAATCGTTAAACGTCACATGGAAGGCGTGGTTGCGTTGCCAGTTAAGTTAGAAGTAAATCTCAGTGTGGATACTACGCTTTAACCTCGGCTAATACATGACGGTTTTGCACTAAATAAATCAAGCCCGACATTAAGCAGAAGAATGTCTGCAAACCAATTAAGATATAACCAATAATTTGGAATGCAAACAAACCCGTCCAGTCGGTTGGTAAACAGCCTTGTAACAAAAGCCAGGGTAATGCAATGAACGCTATCATGGTTTTAATCTTGCCAAAAATGTTGGCGGCAAGAACGGTACCATTGCTGGCGGAAATCATACGTAAACAATCAATCGCAAAGTCGCGGCACAAATTGATTACGTAAACAATGACGGCAGCCCATAGCGGAATAATGCCAGTTACAATAATTAAAAACAAACCAGTGTAGGACAACATCTTGTCGGCAATTGGATCCAACATTTTTCCGATGTTGGAAACTAAGTTGTATTTACGCGCAAGTTTGCCGTCTAAAAAGTCCGTTACTGCGGCGATAATGAAAATTGCAATTGCAATGTATTGACTGTACGGTACAAAATCTGTGAGATAGAAAAAGTACACAAATGGCAATAAAGCAATGCGTACTGTTGTGATGATATTGGGAATATGTTTTGACATAAGCACCTCTTAAAGGTATAATGGAACATACCCAAAAAAAAGTAAAGGAGAAAATAACGATGAATGTAGGATTAGCAATTGTCCTCATCATCGTGGCTCTGTTAATTGGTTTGGTTGGAGGTTGGTTCCTGTGCTCGTTCCTTCAATCAAGTAAAATGAAGAAAGATCGACAAGCCGCCAGCGAATTAGCCAAAAAAGCGATTAACGATGCCGCGACGATGAAAAAAGAAAGCCTGTTAGAAGCTAAAGAAGAAATTCACAAATTAAAAGTCGAATGTGATAACGAAATTCGTGAACGCCGTAATGAAATTCAACGTATGGAGTCGCGCATTTTAACGCGTGAAGAACAACTCGGCAAACGCGAAGAAAATTTGGAAAACAAAGAACTTAATTTGGATAAATTACGTTCCCAAATTGAAAACACTAAAAAACAAGTTGAAACCAACTTGGAAGCCGCAGAAAAAAACAAAGCCGACGCGATTGCGCAATTGGAAAAAATTTCTGGTTTAACCAAAGCTGAAGCCAAGAAAATGATTATCGACAACTTGACCGAAGAAGCCCGCGCCGATGCGGTTAAAATGATTCACGAAATCGAAGAAGACGCGAAAGAAAATGCGGACACCAAAGCCCGCGAAATTATCACTAACGCAGTACAACGTTTGTCGACCGATACCAGTAATGAAATCACGACTTCGACCGTTAACATTTCGGGCGATGAAATCAAAGGTCGCTTGATTGGTAAAGAAGGGCGCAACATTCGTTCCATTGAGGCTGCAACTGGCGTTGATTTGATTATTGATGATACGCCCGATGTCATTACCGTATCTTCGTTTGACCCGTACCGTCGCGAAATCGCGCGCTTGTCTTTGGAAAAATTGATTATGGACGGTCGCGTTAATCCAGCGCGAATTGAAGAAATTGTCGAACGTACTAAAAAAGATATGGAACAACAATGCAAGAACGTGGGCGAACATGCGGCTTATGATGCCCGTGTCAACGGCTTGCCAGTTGAAATCATTAAACAATTGGGTCGTTTGAAATACCGTTACAGTTACGGTCAAAACGTTTTGAAACACAGCGTGGAAGTCTCGCTTTTGGCGGGCTTGTTGGCAACTGAACTTGGCGCTAACGAACAAGTTTGTCGTCGCGGTGGTTTGCTGCATGATATTGGTAAAGCTACCGACCACGAAGTCGACGGAACCCATGTTTCAATTGGTGTCGAATTGGCGAAACGTTGCAAGGAATCCGAGGCCGTCATTCACTGTATTGAAGCCCATCACGGCGATGTGCCGTTCCATTCGGTCGAAGCGATCATCGTCCAAGTTGCGGACGCGATTAGTTCGTCTCGTCCAGGTGCGCGTCGTGAAAACTTGGAAAACTACATTAAACGCTTGCACGATTTGGAAGATATCTGTAAAGCCAAAACTGGTGTGGATAAATGTTACGCGATTTCCGCGGGTCGTGAAGTCCGTGTCATCGTCAAACCCGAAGAAATTTCGGATACCGATGCCGTCTTTATGGCGAAAGATATTGCCAAGGAAATTGAAGCTAAATTGCAATATCCGGGACAAATCAAAGTCAATGTCATTCGCGAAACTCGTGCTACTGAAACCGCGAAATAAACACAGGGGAGCATTAAAAAAAGGCCGCGACTTGCGACCTTTTTTTTGTCGTAATTAAATTACATTGATTTGGCACCGCGTGCTTCTTTGCGGGCGCGTTTGCGTGCATTGGCGCTCTTCAATTTGCGCGCAACACTTGGCTTGACGAATTCTTCTTTGCGTTTCATATCCGCCAAGATGCCGTCTTTTTGGACTTTGCGTTTGAAGCGTTTCAAAGCATTTTCCAAACTTTCGTTTTCACCAACGATGACTTGACTCACAGTTTCTCACCCCGCTTTTAATTTACAAAATAATGAAAAAATTATATACTATGTCATATGCAAAGTCAAGCGCCGACGGTGTACATTATCACTTATGGCTGTAAGGTGAATTATTACGAAAGCGAAGCAGTACAAAGCAATCTGACCGCCATGGGTTTTGCTTGCCAAATGGTTTCCGATGGTGCCATTTCGCATTTACCAAACGCCCAAGTTTTCGTCCTGAATTCCTGCGCCGTAACCAGTATGGCGGAGAAAAAATCGCGCTACGGAATTTCTAAAATCAAACGTTACCACCCCAACGCCCAAATCGTTACTATGGGCTGTGCGCTTGGTCGTAAAACTCCCGAAATGGTCGCGTTAGAGGTCGCTAATTGCCTTTCTAACGCAAATTCTATTGATAATGTGAAAAACATCGCCAACGGGGCTGTCGTGCAACACAAGCGCGAAAAAGCCTTTATAAAGGTGCAAGACGGCTGTCAAAATTTTTGTACCTATTGCATTATCCCGTATTTAAGAAACAAGGTTGAATGTCGCCCGATTGACGAAGTCGTGACCGAAATTCGCGCCCAAGGTTCGCATGTGACTTCGGTCGTCTTGTGTGGTATCAATCTGTGCTATTATCCGAACTTCGCCGAACTTTGCCGTGCGGTGGATAACTGCGGTATCAATTGGGAAATTAGTTCTTTGGAACCGCCCATGATGACCCCTGAATTGATTCAGACGTTGGGGCAATGCGCCCACTTTGTCCCGCATTTTCATATCTGCTTGCAGTCCGGCTCCGACGAGGTTCTACGCGCCATGAACCGCCACTATACCACCGCCGAGTTCGCGCAAATTATCGCCGACCTGCGCGCGACCTTTCCGACCGCGACTTTTGGTACCGACTTGATTGTTGGCTTCCCGACCGAAACGGAGCAGTGCTTCCGTGATACCATGGACTTTTTGCGCCAAATTAAATTTGATACCATTCATATTTTCCCGTACAGTCCACGCACGGGCACACCCGCCGCCGAACTGCCACAAATCCAAAATTCGATTGTAACCGCGCGCTATGAAGCCGTAAAACAACTGATAGACAGTAAAGAATGAACGTTATTTACTTTTCTTTATTGGGGAAATGTGGTATACTTTTTATGGCGAATGAAAGCGTTTTTTTCGATTGAAAAAGTCGTTCTACATCGCCGATTTTTTGTCATTCAACAGTGGAAAATACTGATAGATACTTATAATTTTTTCTATAACAGTATATCACAAAATGTGATTTTTGTTAAGTGGTTTTTTATTGATTTTGTTAATCAAGAATAATTAAAAGTAATCATTATTTTAATTAAACATGACTAAAAATCGTTTTACATAATTATCATTTTATGATAAATAATAACTGTAACTTTGGGGGTTAAACAACAGTGAAACACAGTAAGAAAAGAATAGCGTCAATCATTGTGCTGTCTGTAATCATTGCCGCAGGCGCTCTTTTTACTGCTGTCTATGATGTATTATATAAATACAATACTACTAATACTACTATCCTTAATGCTGAGACGGTGGACGG
>JAZLKE010000033.1:0-4924 GCA_045597505.1 Clostridia bacterium
TTTATTATTATGGTATGCTCCACAAGTGTCGCAATGGTAATTGATAATGGTGCCTTTTTTACTGTTCATTGTAATTCCGATTGGTACCAACATACCATGGCAAGTATTCGCGCGGTCACCTGGGTTTATGTCCACATGCAACGAATACAAACATTTGGTGCAATGGTCGCGCGAAGATGAGAGCAGTGGTGGTACTTGGTGTCCGCAATGGGCACAAACAAATCCCGCATCATTTTTCGCGAAACGTTTACTTACCGTCTCCGTTTCCATCTTTGGTTTCCTTTACTGTCTTTTTCGCAGTTGTGGTTTTTTTGGTGGTAGCGGTTTTTTTTGCTGTGGTCTTTTTCGCTGGAACAGTTGTCTTTTTGTCCGCTTTGATTTCGGTTTTATCTTCGGCTTTCGGTTCTTCTTTGATTGCGACTATGTCTGGATAGCTTTCTAATGATTCTAAATCAATGGTTGGAATGGGTGGAATTTTACCAGTACGGCGGATATATTCGCGCGCCAAGTCGCAGTTGTGACGTAAAGTTTGCATGTGTTCTTCGGTAACCAAACCTTCGGTCAAATGCAGTTCCGCAATTTCTAACGAACGTTTCAACAATGGTTCAATTTGGCTGACCATGTCTTCGATGCGTTCGTTGTGTACTGTTTCTTTTTGTTGTTCACGGCGTGTTGCCATGGCTTTGTTGATTTCGTCCACAGATTTACCTTGCATAACCAAGTTGATGTCTTCCAAATAAATTGTTTCGTTAGCCAACAACAATTCCGCCATAACTTTAACTTTGTCGGCGTTGTCGTGTAAGATTTTTTGGCAACGGTTTTGGGCTTCGGTAATTAAATCGCGAATTTCCGAATCAATGGTGGATTGTACCGATTCACTTAAATTCTTTTGGTTGTATAAACGCAAAGCAACCTCGCTTTCTTTACCATAGTACAAAGGTCCTAACTTACTGCTCATACCCCATTTTGTAACCATGTTTTCGGCAAGTTCGGTAGCGACTTTGATATCGTTAGAAGCGCCCGTGCAAATGTCGCCGATGAAGATTTGTTCCGCCGAACGACCACCTAACAACATCGCTAAACGGTTTTTCAACATAGTCAAACTTTGGTGGTTGTGTTCATCGTTTTGATTGTTGGTTAAAGTATAACCAGCCGCCATACCTCTGGGAATAATTGAAACTTCTTGTACGGTCTGTTCTGGCATCAAAACTTTGGAAATAATCGCATGACCAGATTCATGGTAAGCTGTGATGCGTTTATCTTCTTCGGTAATGATACGTGATTTCTTTTGTGGTCCAATCAAAACTTTGTTGATACCTTCGGTAATGTCTTGCATGGAGATTTTTTTGCGGTTATCTTTCGCGGCGATAATTGCGCTTTCGTTCAATAAGTTTTCCAAGTCCGCGCCCGTGAAACCACTGGTAATTTGAGCTACGCGTTTCAAATCAACATCGCCCAACGGTTTATTACGTGCGTGAACTTTTAAGATTTTTTCGCGACCATCAACGTCTGGTACTTGTACGATAATTTGACGATCAAAACGGCCTGGACGCAAAATAGCGGGATCCAAAACATCGGGGCGGTTGGTGGCTGCCAATACAATGACGCCTTCGGATTTAGAGAAGCCGTCCATTTGTACCAATAATTGGTTCAATGTTTGTTCGTTTTCTTCCGCTACGCCCGAAGCACCTACACCGCGCATGCGGGCAATGGAATCCAATTCGTCCAAGAAAATAATCGCTGGTGCATGAGCTTTGGCTTGTTCAAACAAGTCGCGCATACGGGCTGGACCAACACCAACCAACATTTCGGAAAAGTCGCTGCCCGAAAGAGAGAAGAACGGCACACCAGCTTCGCCCGCAATGGCTTTGGCAAGTAAAGTTTTACCTGTACCAGGTTGACCAACCAATAAAACGCCTTTGGGAATACGGGCGCCCATTTCGATATATTTGCGTGGGTTACGTAAGAAATCCACAATTTCGGCAACTTGTTCTTTTTCTTCGTCGATACCCGCAACATCACTGAAACGGGTCGGTCCGTTGAAAACAACAGTTGCGCGGTTTTGGGTCATGCTAGCTAAACCACTGCGACCTGCCATACTGCGCCATAAAATGAAAATTACGCTACCAAACATTAAAATGTAAATGATTGGAACGACATAATCTAACCAGTTACCTTGGGCGACACCAGAATCAACCACGATATCTGGATTGGTTAACAAAATACGCATTGCGGTTCCCGTGTTATCGTAAACAAACGCGTCCGCATAAGCTTTAATGTAAGCTGGGTTTTCTTTGATTTTGATAATTTCTTCCGCTTTCAAAAGGTGTTGCGGGTTAGAAGTACCATTTTCTTGCATGGTGGTACGATAAATGATGTAGTATGTGCTGTCTTCTTTGTACGCACCATAGATTTTATTTTCGCCGTCAGTCTTCTTGACGTATTCGCCATGAAGTTCGCTGTATTCGACGTTCGCGTCATTGCGTAATTGCGTCAAACTGATTTGTTTTAGTTTGGTTGCTGGGGTCGTCAAACTGACCAATAAAAAGACAGCCAAAATGCCGATGACCAGCCACCACCAATTAAATTTCTTTTTTTTAGGTTGTTGGTTATTCATAAATAATAGGATATACTATTTATACCCAAATGACAATGATAAATATTAAGCAAAAATTAAAAACCTTGCCGAAAGACCCTGGGGTTTACGTTATGAAAGATGCTGCTGGCACGATTATTTATATCGGGAAAGCCAAGAATCTGAAAAACCGCGTGTCTTCGTATTTTATTGGCGCCCATGATGCCAAAGTTACCGCCATGGTTGCTCATATTGCTGATTTAGAATGGTTTGTCGTTAATACCGAAAATGACGCTTTGTTTTTGGAAGCCAACTTAATTCATAAGCACCAACCTAAATACAATATTCTTTTGAAAGATGATAAAAAATTTCCGTATATTCAAATTACCACGGACGGCAAAATCCAAGTCGTGCGTACTGCTGACGGGGAAGGACAAATTTATGGTCCGTACTTTAACGGCATTTACGTGAAATATTTAATGGATATTATTCGCAGTATTTACCACGATGACCCAATTAAAGCGGCGGAATTTTTATCTGGTAAACGTTATGACGAAGTCGTCGAAGTCATGACCAATCGTATGCAACAAGCTAGTTCTATGCAACAGTTTGAATTGGCAATCGCGTACCGTAATGTTTTACAAATGGTCAACCGCTTAAAAACTCGTGCGCGCGTGCAAACGACTGCCGAAGATGCGAATGCGTTTACTTTGGGTGCGTGTCGTGAATTGGGCGAAGTGTTAAATCTGCATAAAACCCCACGGCGCATTGAATGTTATGATATTTCGCACACGGCGGGCGAATATGTGGTTTCGTCTATGGTGGTTTTTGTGGACGGAGTAGCGGACAAAAGTCAATACCGTCGTTTCCGTATTAAACACGGTATGGGTAATAATGACTTTTTGTCTATGGAAGAAACGTTAACCCGTCGTTTGAAACATCATGAATGGGCGTACCCCGATATTATTGTGATTGATGGTGGTAAAGGTCAATTGGGCGCGGTGCCTAAGGTCGACGGCATTACATATATTTCTTTGGCGAAACGTTTTGAATTGGTTTTTACTACTACCCAAGACCAACCGATTGTGTTATCTCATCACAGTTATGCTTTGCGTTTGTTGCAACGTATCCGTGACGAAGCCCATCGTTTCGCAATTACTTATCATAAAAGTTTGCGCGACAAAATTCGCATGTAGTATAAAATCCACAAAACCGCACAAGCTACATCTCAGGGGTGAAAAAATGAAAAAAATGATGAAAATTGTTGATGTGGTGGCGTTCGTGATTTTGCTGATGGGTGGATTAAACTTTTTCATTTATGGCGTGTTCGGCGTCGATGTGATGGAGTTAATCTTTGGAGTGCAACTCAGCATATTGGGCCGCATTGTGTATGCCGTTATCGGTATCGCAGCCTTGCTGTTGTTGGCGACCGTAATTGCGCGTACCGTGATGAAAAGTAAAAACACCAAAGCGGCGTAACTTGTCGTAATTTGTCCTAATGGGTCAGCGGGAAAGCCTTGCCAAGTGCGGGCTTTTTTTGTTATGATAGCAATGGTTCTTGCGTCGTTAGCTCAACTGGATAGAGTATTTGGCTTCGAACCAAACGGTTGGGGGTTCGACTCCCTCACGACGCACCAAGTAACAGTGAATAGTAAATAGTGTAGGGCAGTCGGCGAAACGCCGACTGTTTTTTGTGTTACACAGTAAGAAAAGAATAGCGTCAATCATTGTGCTGTCTGTAATCATTGCCGCAGGCGCTCTTTTTACTGCTGTCTATGATGTACTATATAAATACAATACTACTAATACTACTATCCTTAATGCTGCTACGGTGGATAAGACGGGGGAGACGTTTTGGACCGTGGATGGAACTGTTAAGAATGGTAACGAAAACACGACATTCAAGTTTGCCGAAGCAACATGGATGGTGTTGTTTAATGGACAAGCTACATATACCGGTGGAGAAGGAGCACAGTGTATTGCCTTTTACAAAGGTAGTAGTATGACAGTAACATTTGGTGTCCCTGGTGGTAAAGGTGCAGCCAGTGATGGCAGTATGGACGGCGGTGGTGCAACCTATGTACAAAGTAACTTTGCCTTACCGATTGGGACCAGTTCAGGAACAGCCATTGCGTCTGGTGCGGGTGGGGGAAGTTTTACAGCCGTGTCTTATTGGGGATCAATGATTGATGATTATGGTTCGGATGTTTCATGTAAAATTGCTGACGGTACTTTTAAGGGATTTAGTGATGGTGATCATTATGGGGTCTTGAATATGATGGGTGGTACGTGGGGAGGTTATGATGGGCATGGTCCATGGTCTGGACTACCTGCAACACAAAATGTCGG
>JAZLKE010000034.1:0-82695 GCA_045597505.1 Clostridia bacterium
CCGCCTTGAATTAAAAGAAAATGGCGAACCGACTGTTAACAGTCGACCATATACTGGTAGCAGTATACAGTTGTTATCGTCTGCTCCAAAATTCCAGGGATTTGATATTAAAGGTCAACCGCAAGAATTAACCAGTTCTCAATATCAAATTTGTTACCAAGTCAATGGTGGCGAAGTGAAAACTGCGATTAACGAGTTGCTTGGTGTTGATGTTGGTACCTATACGATTACGTACTGGGCACATTCTTTGGTTGGCATTTACGAAGACAGTATTAAATACAATATCAATGTTACGATTGGCCAAGCGAACGGTTCAATTAGTGAAAATACCGTTACGGCGCGTAATAGTTTGAAATTCAATAACGCGCAACAGCAATTGTTCAATGGTGGTGTCGTTGTTTATGGATTTGGTAGAGTCCATTATACTGTCGTACGCACAACCAGTTTCAATCAGCCAGTAACCCCGACTGGTGCGGTTGATGATTTTACCGATATTATTAACATCACAGGTAAAGACGCGTGTGACAGTAATGGTAATTTGTATTATTATCATTTGTTTGTGCGTGCGGAAGCCAGCCAATCATACAATGCGATGGGTTGGACGTATACCAACGCTTACGCGACAATTGACAAAGCGACATTCAATGTCGGCATTAACCAAAACACAGATGTTACTTATAATGGTAATATTCAAGTACTATGTTCCAGTAACGACGCCAATGTTACTTCGACCAGTTTGACTAATATTGATTATCACGATTTCATTGACATAACTTATACTTTGACTTATACAGGCGAAAATTCCGAAACACACACATGGACCAGTGCCAGTGGTGTCGGCGGTGATTACAATTTAACTTTCCCGCAATTATGCAGTAAACCGTTGTTAGCGGGTACCTATAATTTAACCGCGACTTGGAGGCCGAAAACAGCGTATGCGGCCCAAATTGTACCGCAAACAACACCTGTTGTTTTGACCAGTTCGCCGTTTACTATCGGCAAAACGCCAATTGCTAATGCCAGCGCAGTTAAAGTGGTTGGTATTCAAGCAAAGCCTTCGGTTGGTATTACAACGGGCGGACAAGCTGGCAATCCGTTTGGCAACAATAACGTGCAAGCGGTTGATTTGACAATTAACGACGTTGTTGACCACAATGGTATTACGACTAATAACCCAGTAACGCAAAATGGTGTCTTTAACATCTTGGCGGTGGCTTGGTTTGAAGTCAGCGAACTTGATTCTAATGCTTTGACCGCGAAATTGGCGGACGATAACACTTGGACGATTAAAACCAATCCTGCCGACTTGAATAATTACATTCATGACAATTGTATCCCCAATAGCAGTGGTACTTGGCATTTGTATTTGAAAGTTATGAACCATTTCAACTTTGAAACTGGCATAATTATTGATGCGTGTACCGTAACTGTTGACGGTTATAGTTCTACCGATGTGCCGTTGGCTGGTATTTTGATGACGGGTGCCCAATATGCTGTAGCAAGTGATAATGGAACCATTACTTTCGATGGTAAACCGCATGCAGTGGTTGCCAGTGGTACCTTACGTTCGGGCGAACCTAGTTTCCAACTTGGTACGGTTAAATACGCGGTCAGCACCGTTAGTGATGCTGTGCCATTCGACGAAAAGGAAGGCGATTGGACAGTTAATGGCGGTGGTCAAAACTGGAAAATGGACATTGCCAATTTGCCGACATTTACCAACGTTGGTACCTATTATTTGTGGGTTAAATGGTCACCAAGTTCGACTGTTTCAGGTTCCAGTGGTCGTGTTTATGCTTCCATGAGCATTAAAAAATTGTCAATTGAAGACGTAAACACTCAGGTTTATTTCTCTGGAATTAACTTTGCGGTTTCAGATGTGATTGACGCGAAACACCCAACAATTATGAGTGGTCCTGTCCCGTCTGAAAATGGCGATTATGACGATTATACTTTGACCTTTAATAACAAGGCGCAACAAGTCATTTCTGGTTTCGCCGTTGCGTACGATGCGGAACATCCAAACAATCCGCAATTCTCGGCATATGAAAAATCAAGTAAGAGTGGCGATTTGGCCGCTGAGTTCGGTAAATTTGAATTAGGTTTAAGTACTAGCGAAAATACAATGCCGCGCGTGTTCTATAATGTGAAAGACGCAGCGACCAGTTTGACCGTCTTTGATACCGAAAGTTATTATCTGTGGATTCGTTGGCACGGCAGTGATAACGTCGAAGAAGGCGTAATGTTGTACCGTATTTTAAGCAATTCGACTTCGGCTTTGGTAACGCCAAAATTTAACGTCACAACATTGCGTCAAAACGAACAAAACGATTTCCAAACTATCGTTTCAATTCCGACTGAATTTATTACCGAAACTAATGGTGGTAATCATCCGTTCCAATATTCTTTCGCGAATAATACCTATCAACCTGAAAAGCAAGCATTGTTCGCCATGGATTCCGCACCTACGTTGTGTGTTAATGGTGAAGTTTATACTACCAACGCCACATTTGCGTATTTGTTGACAAAATCAAATACATTGAACGCCGTAAAAGGTTCGAATCAATGGGTTGATTCAATTAGTTTAGCTAAGCAGACCAGTTTGGACACCTATTACATGTGGGTCAAAGT
This sequence comes from Clostridia bacterium, assembly GCA_045597505.1. Classification (GTDB taxonomy): domain Bacteria; phylum Bacillota; class Clostridia; order Christensenellales; family UBA1242; genus RGIG8050. The sequence continues at coordinate 2,632 of JAZLKE010000034.1, forward strand.
TACTATCAGTGATGCCAATGTTTCCGGTGTATATTATTATCAACACCCACATACTGCGTCAATTACTTCGGCTGTGTCGTTTGTTCAAGCTGCGCCGACCCCTGTTTGGAATTTGACATATACTGGTGCAGAACAATTCAAACAATTAATTACTGCCAGCACACAACAATTGCCAGCTGTTGAATATTCGTTAGGTGAATTAACGAAAGACACAAATGGCGACTGGGTTTGGACGACCGATGCAGCCCAAATTACACGTGCATTGGCGGGTACATACCATATCTATTACCGTGGTGCGGCGTATACCGACGCAAACAGCGTGCAAATCTTTACCACGCAAGTTATGGCTAACGATAAATACCCGTATATCATGGTTTCGATTAACCAAACTAATGCTAAGTTTGTTCCTGAATTATTACCTAAAGCTAAAACTGGTGTTAAGTACAGAGGTCAACCGATTGCTGCAAGTGATTTGTTTACCAATGGTCAAGCCCAAGTTGCCGACAGTACCGAAACTTTGCCTTTGATTTACAGTTGGACGGGTGAACCTGGTAGTTATTGCAGTTATAGTGACCCAAGTTTGACCTTGACCAATGCGGGAATTTACACTTTGTATTTCATGGCGGACAACACAAATAATCAAAGTATTAGTGGTGAATATTTGACCCAAATGACCATTACGGTTGAAATTCGAAAAGTTGAAGTGGGTATTAGTGCGCCGACAACTGTTTCTGGTGGACAATTAACTTACAAGGGTGGTAGCTATAAAGTATTCTTAAGTCCAGCTAATTACACTTTGCAATACAGTGAAGGTAACCCACTGCGTGTTGAAAATAATGCACAGATTACTTTCTCGGCATACACTGATAACCAATATATTGACGGTAACTATCAACAAAAATATGGTCGCTTTGGTGATGTTTTGTATGCTGTATCAAGTGGTTTGGACGGTTATGGTAAACCAGTTCAACCAGGTGTTAACGATTGGAAAACTAATTATGATGATGTTGCAATCAGCCGTGTTGGTACTTATTATATCTGGGTAAAGGTTGAAGAGGGGGCTAACCATTTGGCTCACGAACCTGTATGTTTTGAAACTACGCCAATTACCATTGTAACAGCCAAAACTGCTGACATTCGTTTAAGCAAATCAACTTATACCGTTCAAAAAGATAATAATAATCAAACATTGCGCTATGATGGTACTTCGCGTAACTTGATTAAAAATTTGATTTTGAATGTTGAAGTTTTGGATCGTGATGACAACGGCAATCCAAAAAAAGACGAAAATAATAATTTCATATACAATTCAATCCCAGGTGGGGACAATAAAGGTGACTTGTTCTATGCTTTGACAAATACGGAAGATGCGCCTGCTGTTACTGACCGTACTCCGACTGGTTGGCGTACCAGCTGGCAAAACTTGGCTAAGACCAATCGTGGTACCTATTATTTATGGGTTATGATTTATAAAGGGGACAATAGTGACAGTAATATTGAAACCGTAATTAAATGTTTGTCGACCTTGGAAACTTATGACGGTTCGACACGTGAAACCATTCAAATTAATAAAGCCGTAAAAGAAGATTTGAGTGTTTCTGGTTTCTCTGGTTTGACCACTATGTTTACTGGTAATAAGTTGTTGTTAACTGACAATAAATTAGCAATTGGTAATTTGAGTGTTAAGATTGCCAGCACGGGTAATAACTTGGGCGACCAAATTGATGAAGCCAATATTAGATATTTCTTCTGGAATTTAACCGCCAATGATGGAGAACCAGCAGTTTACGATTGGGCAACCAAACAAACTGTCGGTGCGGTTGCTGTTGGTCAATACCAATTGTATGTCCGCTTGGCGATCAAGCCGACCACTGATAACATCGATGACAGTGTTGATTTGATTTATGCCTTATTACCAGATGGGCATTATGCAGAAATTACACGTGCTGACGAACATTATATTGATATCGTTGCACCTGGTCTGTATAGTGACTTGACTTATAATGGACAAGACCAACGCTTGATTATGAGCGGTGCCAGCTTGGCAATGCAGAACGGTAATGACTTGACTGGAAGAAAGGGTGCGGCATTATATTACATCAGCGGTAGTGCTAAATACATGACCAAAACTGGTGTTTATAACAATGCTACTGGTGCCGAAGATGGTTGGTATCAAGATTTCGCATCTGTTACAACCAAATTAAAACAAGCCAATGTTGGTACTTATTACATTTGGGTAAAATTTGAACAGGGCGACAGCCATACTGCCATTGCGCCACGTTATGTTGGTTCGGTTTCAATTGGTCAAGCTACGGAAGCCGATATCGTATTAAGTGGTATGGGTTACGTCTTGAATTTGAAATACGACGGTAACGAAAAAGAATTGATTAATGCTGGCGTCGTTCAAGCTTTCCGTACCAGTGGTTTACAATTGTCGAGCGAAACCGATTACGAAAAAATTGAATATGCTTACTCAAATAATCCTGAGGTTGCACCTGTCGCTGCTGTTTCCGCATGGTCAACCGATATTCACAGTTTGAAAGCCACTAATGCAGGCAAGTATTACATTTGGGTTAAAGTTACTGGTAAAATCAACAGTGTAGGTACTCGAAACGTTGCGGACTATTACAAATGCTACTATAACGATCCTGAAAAAGATTTCGCTGAAATCGCAGCTACTGATTTAACGTATAGCTATTTCCGTAACAGCATTGCGCCTCGTTTGGAAGGCTTGTCCTATATCGGTCAATTGCAAAAATTAGCCGAACTTACCACAAACGCTGACGGTAAATTGCCAATTGTTATTAGCAATATTGATGTCAATACTGATGCTTATAACCAAGATATAATTGTTACTTGGGGTATTGGTACCAGTGATTTGCGTACTGGCAGACCAAGCGCTTGGGTTGACAGCATTGACGATTTGAAGGGTAAAAATGCTGGCGATTATTACTTGTGGATTAGCGTTAAAGGTTGCAATAATTTGAACGACTATGAAGCATGCTTTGCCAAAGTTACGATTGCCAAAGCAACGATTGAATATATAGTGACACCAGGTTACTACGGTGACAATGATAACCATGATAATGACCAATTGATTTACACTGGTGCAGCACAATCTTTAATTAAGAGCGCACCTGTTGCCAAAATCAAAGCCACTGGTGTCTACTATGGCGGTAATGAAGGTACTTATTACGATGTTGATTCGGATTTCCAAATTCAATATGGTTTTGATCCTGAACTTTTGGGAACCAGTGAGTTTACCTTGATTAAAGGTACAAACGCAGGTAACTATACCGTTTACTATGGTGCCTTGGCCAGTGCTAATTGGAATAATGCGGTTAAATCAGTTACACCAAACGAAAAATATATTGTGATTGACCAACGCAATGCTTTCGACAGTGTTTATGGTTTGGTTGAAAGACCACGCGAAAAGAGTTCGGTTAAATACAATGAGTTGGCGCAAACTTTGATTACCTATGGTCGTATGTCACCAGCATTGGCAACTACTAAAGGTGCCCGAATTGAATTCTGGTATGTAGATGACAACGGACAAGACGGAGAACATTTCACTTATAAATACGATGCAACCGTTGGTGGTTATGTTTGGGTCGGTGATGAATTAAACGGTCAAATTGAAGCACGTTATCTTGCGGGAGAACATTATACAATCAAGTATCAAGTCTTTGTTGACGCAGGCGAGAATTTTAAATCTATGGAAAACCCTCAAGAATTGCATCCGTTAATTAACCCACGTGAAGTCAAATGGGAAAAAGCGCCTGAAGCCAAAACCGGTTTGAAATACAGTGGTAAAGCGCAAGAAGCTTTGTATAAAGGTACCTTGAATGTCGGCGACAATGCCGCGGGTGTTGAAGTTCTGTATTCTGTCGTTGCACCAAAACCAGGTGTTTCGGTAAATCGTCATTGGGATCGCGCAATTCCAAAAATTGACGATATCGGTTTGTGGGATGTTTATTACTATGTCGAACTTGACCACAATAACGTATTCGTTGGTCGTCAACAAAACGAAAATGACCCTGAACGTGGCACCATGGTACAAGTTTTGGTTGAACGTTACATTTTGACCATTCGTACTGCGCCAGAATCCAGTTCTGTTATGTATACCGCAGCGCCACAAAACTTGATTACCTATGCATCGTTATCGGTCGATACTCGTAAATTCGCTGTAAAAGAATTCTTCGTTGGTAAAACTATCGCCGAAGGTGCGTTATCAATCAATAATCAATTAGCGCAAGCAATCGATGATTATTTAACTAATAATCAATATGTCGTTGATAATGGTGGCGATTTTGAATTGACAGAAAAATATGCTAACGCGAAAGCCAATCACGAATTGGTTGCTTTGCCAGAAGAATTAGCACCATACGCTGACAGCGTTTACGAATTGATTGAAGAAACTTTCAATGACGGCAATTCCTCTGTAACGAAATTTAGCAACCGCAACTTGCCATACTTTGAATATAAATTTACTGATGAAATCTTGGATCGTTATGTCAACTATAACTTGAAATCTGGTTGGCAACGTGGCAACCTGATGGCGGAAAACTGTGGCGATTATGCAATTGAAGTGCGTTTGGTCTATGATAATCGAATCTTTGAATTGGTTGGTGACTTGCCAGCTGGTTATACAATCAGTACTACTGACGGTTTGCCATATGGTACTTTGATCGCCAAAATTCAGACAATGAGCTTCCCAGAAAACTCAATCCGCGCAATTGTTCGTAAGGGGGCGGGTGAGATCGTATCTGGTGGTACATTTACAATTGCGGGTGCCAACAATCTTAAACTTGACTTTGCGTGTGATTATCCGCAGGAATTGATTGATTTGTTGAATGCTAGACAAGCGATTGTGTATTCTTATCGTTTCTACGATGAATACCACAAAGAAGAAAGATTTACCGTTTGGGACGAAAATGCAACTAAACTTACCGCCTTGGGTACTTACCAATTCAAAGTAAGTATTAAAGCCGATGCTAACTGGAAAGTTTACGAACAAACTGATTTCTATAACGAAGTCACGATTGCGGAAGATCGCGTAGTCAATATTACTATGCCAGTCACAACTTACAGTAATGTGGCATACGTTCGTGCATGGATTGATTTCAGCGGTAAAGGCGACATGACTTATGAAGATTCGCCATTTAAATACGAAGGACAGGTTAATACTATAAACTCTTGGTTCTGCACGTTCAAAAACGTTAATTCGACTGGTGTCAATGGTATGGCAACTGTACGTATCCAAATTGTCAATAATGGTTACTATTACCGAACCACTGATGATTATTACCTTACCAAAAATAATCGTAAAAACAGTGCCATTGATTGGAACACTGAAGAAGATTATGTCTTACGCTACCAAGGTTTGCCAGAAATGGAAATGAACTTCTGGTTGTATGAAGTTTATCATATCCAATATGATGCCAACGGTGGTGAAAAATTGGGTGAAGGTGTAACACCGACCGATGGTTGGAAATGGCATGGTATTGAATATGCCTTGCAAGAAAATATTTACAAGAAAAACACCGACAATGGTTTGTTGGATCCAAATGGTTGGAATACCACACGTGCGGGTAATGGTAACGCTTATCCGAAAGGATCGTTCTATCGTGAAAACTCTTCACAAGTCTTCTACGCTAACTTCTTCACTGCGAAGAACGTTCAATACAAAATTGAATGGACAATTATGGATGGTGACGACGAAGCAAGCAGTAACTACGTTTACAAACTGTCGCGTGTTGGAACTTGGTTTGATGCCAAAGATCCTGAGAACGAAACCCGCGAAACTGGTATCTTTATTACCCAAGGTGAAATTATCCCGTTGCCACAAGTAATTGAAGATGAAAATCACAACAAATTCTGGTCGGGCAGCTTGTTCGGTAACTACCACATTCAAGGTTGGAGAGATGAAAGTGACAGCGAGTTGGATATTAACTCAATTCGCGCCACCAAAGATACCTCTTATAAAGCAATTATTGTTAGTGATACTAAGACCATTCAATGCGTCTTCAAAAACGAACAAGGTAAAGTTATTAATGACTCTGGTATCTTGGCTGATAGGGTTAATCCGATTATGGCTTTGTCAGGTATGAACGGAAAAACGATTGAAGCCTATCTTGACGGTTACAATAAATGGTTAAACGACGAAGGTGCTAAAAAGTATTTGGAAGCTAAATCGACCGAATCGAACAGTCGCTTCGAATATAACCTTGGTGCGGAAGCCGTGGTCGACGAACCTACTCAAGAAGAAATCAAAGATGAGGGTAATAGTATGAACGAATACTTTGTTATGTTCATCATCTTGACGGCTGGTGTTATTACCTTAGGTGCGTCGTTAGCAATCTACTTGGTTATGCGTAAAAAAAGCCGACCAGTAAATTTCAAAAAATTCAAAGAAGATACTAAAGCCTAAGGCGACCTGTTAGAAATAGTATTTGACAAAATGCGCGCGAGTGACTATACTTATCAAATATGATAGCACAAAAAACATTTTTTGCGGACAAACAAAATACTAAGCGCGAATGGTTGCTGGTGGATGCCACTGGCTTGCCAGTAGGTCGCCTTTGCAGCCGTGTTGCTTTAATCTTGCGCGGCAAACACAAACCAACTTACACACCACACAGTGACGCTGGTGACTATGTCATTATCGTTAATGCGGAAAAGGCTGTGTTTACCGGTAAGAAAATGACCGATAAATACTATTTCCGTTACAGTGGTTATGTCGGTGGTGATAAATACACCCAAGCTAAAGAAGCGATGCAAAAAAATCCAGCATGGGTTATTGAACATGCAATTAAAGGTATGTTACCAAAGAATTCTTTGGGACGTGATATGTTCAAAAAATTAAAAGTCTACAATGGCGCGGAACATCCTCATGAAGCACAAAAACCGCGTAAAATTGATATTAAAGGGAAGGCAAACTAATCATGGCAGTTAAGAAAAATGCAGTCGCACAAACTTTGGGTACTGGTCGTCGTAAATCCAGTGTAGCCCGTGTCCGTTTGGTTAAGGGTACTGGTAAAGTTGTAGTTAACAACAAATCTTTGGAAGAATATTTCGGTGATGGTTTTATGCGTTTAACCGTTAACCAACCGTTCGCTTTATTGGACGTCAACACTTTTGACGCAATCGTCAACGTTAATGGTGGTGGCTTGTCTGGTCAAGCTGGTGCAATCCGTCATGGTATTGCTCGTGCTTTGGTTAAAGAAGATGCGAACTTCAAAGCTGAATTGAAGAAGGCTGGCTTCTTGACCCGTGATCCACGTATGAAAGAACGTAAGAAATACGGTTTGAAAAAAGCACGTCGTGCGCCACAATTCTCAAAAAGATAATTTGCTTTTTATTAAAATTAAATATATAATAGATTCGTGCCAATCGAAATTGTTGCGGATTTTAATCAAGATAATCTTCGGCTTTATAAACGCGGGCTGGGGATTATTTTTAATGAAGAAATTGACGATAACTTAAAAAAGAAAGTGCGAAAAGTTCTTAACGACCAAGAGCAAAAGAAAATCGCGGTGGTGGGGGTACCAGGAGAAACCGAAGAACGTGTCGCTTGCGAAAAATCTATTTTGTATGATATTGGCTTTTCGGATTTAATTTATATCCAACCGACCATCGCTTTGGCGGCATACTTTGGTTACCCGTTCACGGAACAGGTTCCAGTTATGACTGTGGTTATCGGTGACTCCTCGACCGACTTAGCGATTATTTTGGGCGAAAAAACATTGTACAGCGGAATTTTAGATGTTGGCGTTGATTCCTGTATTGATGCGATTAAAGATTTGGTCGCGGAAAAATATCAAGTTGAAATCAGTTACGAAACCGCGCGTGGTGTTTTTAATGATGTGGCATCGTTGCTAAAAAACGATACGCGCTTTGTCAAATTCCCAGAATTTATTTTGAAAGCTGAACAAGTCCGCGAAGTTATCTATCCACTTTATGCACAAATCATTGGTGCAATTAACCATTTGTTACCGCAGGCCAGTGCCGAAGTCATGCGTCAAATTTTGAATACTGGTGTATTGTTCGGTGGTGCTGGTGCTAAAATTCGTGGCTTGTCCGAAGCAGTTTATTGGAGCCTGCAATTGCAAACCATGATTGCCCAAGACGAAAGCAATGCAACATTGTTGGGCGCAGGATGTTTGTTAGACAATCCACAATTGTTTCTAAATTTAACACAAAACGCATAAATTTGATTGTGCGTTTTTTTATTCACCCGTTATTTATTTTGACCGCCGTAGTGGCAATTATTTTCGCCGCGACGGATTTTTTGTTTGCACTGACAACGGCTGTGATTTTACACGAACTGGCGCATGCTTTCACGGCTAAAAAAATGGGCGCCGTCGTTTCACGTATTACCTTGACACCGTTTGGTGGTGCGCTGAATTTGCAAACTAGGATTTTGACTCCGCATCAACGCTGCGTAATTTATTTAGCTGGTCCAGTCGCCAGTTTACTGTTTAGCTTGCTGTTTGGCGTCATGGTTTGGCTTTTCCCGACTATCTTTTGTTATCTGGAATATTTAGTGGTCGCCAATTTCTTAGTCGGTACCATCAATCTGTTGCCGATTTACCCATTGGACGGTGGCAAAATTTTGGCGGAAAAATTGCCCGCAAAAATTATTTTCATTTGGTCGGATATTGTCTTTGCGGTGGTGTTGATGGTTGCACTGATTTTCCAAAATTGGTGGTGGACGTGTTTTGCAATTTTGATTTTATTGCAAATCAATTTCGACTTCAAACAATCGGTTTATGTTGATAAATTTAATTACAGCGGTCGCCCCAAAACTGGACAATTCGTCCGATGCGCAGTCTTGTCCCATACAACTTTGTTTGGTGCCTATCAAATGATTCACAAAAAACAGCCGACCGAATTTATCATAACCGACCGCAACAACTTTATCTTTTACGAATCAGACTTGGAACGCTGGCTTTTACAATTCCCTTTTAACACCAATTTAAGTCAGTGTGTAAAAATATCATTCGCAACCAACGCATCAAAGCTCAAAACCAAACTCGCGAAGTAAGTAAACAAAAAACTCAGGCGGATTGCCTGAGTTTTGTTTTTGGTGGCGATGGCTGGAATCGAACCAGCGATACCCGGGGTATGAACTCGGTGCATTAGCCGCTGTGCTACATCGCCGTATAGATACTATAACAAACTTCTGAAAATAAGGCAAGATATTTATGGTTGCATTTTTTGACCGAATAGTGTATCATATCAACGTATCTTTTTCCTACGTTCACGACAGTGGCGTAGGCGTTAGACCATAAAAGGAGGTAAAACATGGAAAACAAGAAATCGTACGAATGTATGATTGTTGTGGACGCAAAAGTCAATGAAGCGAAACGTGAAGAAATCATTGCCAAATTCAAAAAAATGGCTGGTGAACAAACTACCGTTGAAAAATTGGGTCAAAAGAAATATGGTTTCTACTATTTGTTAAACTTTGCCGCTGCTCCTGAAGTTCCGGCTAAGATGACCGCTTTGATGAACATTACCGAAGGTATTAATCGTCACTTGTTCGTGGCAAAGACCGACGTTATGTTGGCTCAAGACGTAATCCGCAAACAAAATCGTGCCAAAGCGCGTGAAGAATACTTGGCTAAGAAAGAAGCGCAAATGCGTGAAAAAGAAGCCAAAGAAGTAAAAGAAGGAGAATAATTTACCATGAATAAAGTTTTTTTAATTGGTAATTTAACCCGTGATCCAGAATTGTCAACCGTTGGTTCATCTAATGCCAGCGTTTGCCGTTTTGCGATCGCTGTCAACCGTCGTGCTAATGGAAATCAAGAAACCGATTTCTACAACGTAACAGTATGGCGTGCTTTAGGTGAAAATTGCGCTAAGTTTTTGAAAAAAGGCAGCAAAGTCGCCATTAGTGGTGAAATCCAAATCCGCAACTACGAAGACAAAGAAGGCAATAAACGTGTCTCGGTTGATGTTGTTGCTGATGCTGTCGAATTCTTGGATCGCAGCAATCGTAGCGAAGGTGCTGGTCGTACCTATGACCAAACCAATAATGTTGAAATGAAGCCAATCGCTGATGATTCGTTGCCATTCTAATTAAAAGGAGAGATTATGGGAGAAAATTTATCGACTCGCGAAGTTATTGAAGAATTAAGTCGTCAAGAAAATAAAGCCAAAAAGAATGCTGGCGAAAACACCGAAGAACGCAAAGAAAAACGCGTTCCACGTCAAAAACGTCGTATTTGCCCGTTCTGTATGGAAAAAGACGAAGCGAAACGCCCGTTGTATATTGATTACAAAGATCCACGCTTGAAGAAATACATTTCCGAAGGTGGCAAGATCTTCCCACGCCGTCAAACTGGTTTGTGTGCTGCTCACCAACGTGAATTGGCACGCGCTGTTAAAGTGGCAAAAAGCATGGGCTTGTTGTAATTACAACCTGACAATTCAATAACAGTCTAAAAAAATAACGCATATATAAAACGGTGCGTTATTTTTTTATTGGAATTGGCGGTGTTTCTATGTCCGCACTTGCCAAGTTATTACATACGCAAGGGAAAAAGGTCGCTGGCAGCGATGCGGTCGCGTCCGCCAATACGCGGGAATTGTCCGCCTTGGGAATCCCAGTTTATCTTGGACATTCGGCGGAAAATTTGCAACACGAACCCATAGATTATCTTGTAATTAACGGTGCCATTGCGGACGATAATCCAGAACTACTTTACGCCAAGCAACAAGGCATTAAAATTATTTATCGTGAAAACCTGTTAGCACAAATTGCGCGACATTATGAACGCGTGATTGCCATTGCAGGTTGTCACGGAAAAAGTTCGACTACCGCGATGATTGGTTCGATTTTTCAGGCGGGTGGTCGACAACCGACTGTGCATAACGGGGCGCAAGATAATTTGCATCTTGGTGGTAAGCAATGGTTTATTACCGAAGCTTGCGAATTCCGAAAAAGTTTTCTGAAATTAAAACCGCAAATTGCCGTCATTACTAATGTTGATGCTGACCACTTGGATTGCTATCGGGACTTGGACGAAATTAAACAGTGTTTCGCGCAATTTGCCGCCCAAAGTGAAATTGTCATCAAAAACGCCGCCGACCCGAATAGTGTGCTTTTGTTCGGCAAACGGCAGACTGTAACTTTTGGCGTTCATTATGGTGATGTTCATGCTAAAAACCTACAAACATTGCCATGTGGTGGACATAGTTTTGACATCGTGGTCAATCCGCGATTTTTTGGTGCAACTTACCAGTTACCGCGCTTTACGGTTGCTGTACCAGGCTTGCATAACGTCGCAAACGCTTTAGCCGCGATTACCTGCGCTTTGGTGTGCCAAATTAACATTTTGTCGACACGTCAGGCTATTGCCCAATACAAAGGTATTGCACGGCGTTTTCAACACTTTTGTCGCATTGGACAAACACCAGTAATTTTGGATTATGCACATCACCCGCGCGAGATTGCAACCACAATTCAAACCGCACGAAATTTGTATCGTAAATATTTAATTGTTTTTCAACCGCATACTTACACACGCACAATTTCGCTGTGGAATGATTTTATTAAGGTTTTGGGAAGTGTGTCCAATTTGGTAATTTATAAAACTTTTGCTGCCCGTGGTAAAACAATTGTGGGTGGTCGTGGTTTGGATTTAAGTCGCCACTTGAAAGTAAAATATCTGGCTACAACGGAAAAGTTGGGCGCGTACCTGTCTGAATATGCCAAAGAATATGACGCCATCATTTTGTGTGGGGCGGGTGACGTGGTCAGCGGTGAGTTTTTACGCCAAAGCAGTTTTGCGACATTTGATTGACAAGATTTAATTGTCATGGTAATATAGTCGTTATGAAAGAAAATATTCATCCTAATTATCACGAAGCCGAATTCGAATGTGCTTGCGGTAACAAATTCACCTGTGGAACTACTAAAGAAGGTGACGTCGTAAAAATTGATATTTGCTCCAAATGTCATCCATTTTATACTGGCAAACAAAAGATTGTTGATACTGCTGGTCGTGTTGACAAATTTAACAAACGCTACGCAAAATCAAAATGAAATTAGCGCAACTAATTGCACAGACTGGGGAACACGAAGCGACTATTCAGGTTTTGTGTCATTTGTTAGAGGCTAAACGCACCAATGTTTTTTTAATCAAAGACATCAGTGAACCAATTGCGAAACAAGCGATAGAAATTGTGGAACAATACAAAAAAGGTACTCCTTTGGCGTATTTGCTGGGGAGTACCTATTTTTATAATCGCAAATTTTTGGTTACGCCTAGTGTGTTGGTACCGCGTCATGATACCGAAGTTTTGGTTGAATTAGCCGAAAAGAAAATTATTGCAGATTCAATTATTGGTTTTGAAAACAATTCGTACCATGTTTTGGATTTGTGTTGTGGCTCGGGAATTATTGGCATTTCTTTGGGTTATTTATGTGACTGGTTACATCAAAGTCATCACGATTTACGTTTTGAAATTACCGCCGCGGATTATAGCAACGATGCATTGGCAGTGGCAGTACAAAATGCTGGCTTACACCATGCGGATATCAATTTTGTCCATAGCGACTTGTTCGAAGATATTCATGGTAAATATGACTTGATTGTTTGTAATCCGCCGTATGTTCGTACCAGTGATATTGGCGTCGAAGACCCTTGGGTTTTGAAAGAACCGCACATGGCGTTGGATGGTGGCACCGATGGTTTGTATTTTTACCGTCGTATTTTAGCAGAAGCCAAAAAGTTTTTACGTCCACATGGTATGATAATGTTTGAAATCGGCTACGACCAAGCCGCAGCGTTGGAACAAATTGCTTTGGAAAATCACTATCGCGCGGTAAAGGTTTATAAAGATTTGGCAAATCGTGACCGAGTGGTTACAATAAGGGTATAATGTTTGAAGAAATAAGTGCTTTGGAAGAAAAATATGCGCAAATGCTGGAGCAATTAACTTTGCCCGAAGTTTTTAATGACTTCGCGCGCTATTCCCAAATTTCTAAAGAAGCTGCCAAATTGGCACCCGTAATTGAAGCTTATCGCAAATATCAAAAAATCAATGCGGATATTTTGTCCGCTCAAAAAATTGATGACCCAGAACTGGCGGAACTGGCCAAAACCGAAATTGCCGAAAACCAAGTTTTATTGGCACAAACCGAACAAGAACTGCGCTTGCTGTTGACACCAAAAGATGAACGCGACGAAGCTAACGTTATTATCGAAATTCGTCCAGCAGCTGGTGGCGACGAAGCCTGCTTGTTTGCAGCGGTGCTGTTACGTATGTACACTTTATATGCGAACGCCAACGATTTCACTGTGGAAATTACCGATATTGAAGAAAACGGTATCGGCGGTGTGAAAAATGTAACCTTTATGGTCAAGGGTGAGGGCGCGTATTCCAAGTTCAAATACGAAAGCGGTGTTCATCGTGTGCAACGTGTACCTGAAACTGAGTCCCAAGGTAGAATTCATACTTCAACTGCGACCGTAGCCGTTTTGCCCGAAGCCACAACAGTGGATTTCCAAATTGACGAAAAAGACTTACGCATTGACGTTTATCGTGCTTCTGGCGCAGGTGGACAACACATTAACAAAACCGAAAGCGCGATTCGTATTACCCACATTCCGACCAATATGGTGGTTACGTGCCAAGACGGTCGCAGTCAGTTAGCCAACCGCGAAAAAGCCATGACGGTTTTGGTGTCTAAATTGGCGCATTATTACCAAAGTTTGGAAGATGAAAAATACGCGTCCGAACGCCACTCTCAAATTGGTACTGGGGACCGCAGCGAACGTATCCGTACTTATAACTACCCGCAAGGTCGCGTAACCGACCACCGCATTAACCGCACAGAATACAACTTGACCAAATTTGTTGACGGCGAAATCGCCGACATGGTCGAGGCTTTGCGTCTCGCCGAATTAAAACAGCAGGCGTAATTTTACATTTGCAAAATAATCGACTCTTTCAAAAATGGGTTGATTTTTTTTCAGTATGCTTGAATTAGATAGTTGCAAAAATTTTGTCCATAAAAGGATAAAAACCGAATGGAAATAAATAAGAGAATAAATATGGTTATTCCAGAAATAACAAAAGAAAAACGCAAAATTAATATCGGCGAAATACCTCATGCTTCTTATGAAGCAACCCATGTTGGATTAAAACGAACTCACGAAGGCTAAAGAATTTTGTTACATGATTTGGATGGAAAACTTTTAACGCCAGTAAGGCTATGGACCCAGATACTAAACAAGCTGTATTAGCTGAAACTGAAAAACAAGGTGAAGACGATTTGTTAAATTCATTAAAATCGCAAGTTGAAAAAGAGGAACAACCAAAACAACAAGGCGACGATGGAATGACCATGTAACAAAAAAGCCCAGAAGTCTGGGCTTTTTTATTGTTCGTTTTAATTAACTTAAATCTTCTTTGCCATTTCTTCTTCAAAGTTTTTGATAAAGTTGACAAAGGTGGAAACGTCTTTGAATTGGCGGTAGACGGCAGCAAAGCGGATGTATGCCACTTCGTCGACCTTTTTCAATTCTTCCATGACCATGTCGCCAATCACGCTGCTGGCGATTTCTTGTTGGTCGCCAATGGCGGTGTTAGCAATTTGCATTTCAATACTTTCCACAATGTTATCAATTTGTTTCATTGAAACAGGGCGTTTACCAGTTGCTGCAATAATGCTGTTTTTGATTTTTTGAGCGTCGAATGATTGGCGGCTGCCATCGCGCTTAATTACCAATAAAGATACGCGTTCGATGGTTTCGTAACTGGTAAAACGTTTACCGCATTTCAAACATTCACGACGACGGCGAATTGAATTGGAATTGTCGTTAGTACGACTGTCGACCACTTTGTTATCGTGTGAACCGCAATTTGGACATCTCATAATTTTAATACTCCTTTGTTCTTTGCTATCAACATTTTATCATTTTTTCGTTTCGTATGACAAGCAACATTTTAAGCGTCCGCAAACACCGTTAATTTTTTCTGGCGTCAAAGAGATGTTTTGTTCTTTCGCCATCTTGATTGAAACTTCGGGGTAGTTGTGACAAAAACGCTTACAGCAACATTCTTGTCCGCATGGTCCTAACGCGCCCAGCGCTTTAACTTCGTCGCGCGCGCCAACTTGGTGCAGTTCAATACGCGTATGCAAAGCGCTGGCAAGGTTGCGTACCATTTCGCGGAAGTCCACGCGCTGTTCTGCCGAAAAGTCAATTACAACTTTGCTGGCATCAAAAGTGTAGTGCGCCGACATGATGCGCATATCCAACTTTAATTGTTCCGCCATAGCAATTGCTTTTTCTTTGGCGAATTCCGCCGACTTCAAAAGTAAGTTAATTTGGCTTTGGTCCTTAGATGTGGCACGGCGGAAAATTTGCGCATGGTTGGGTTCGTGTTTTTTCTTGTCCACACCTTCGTCCGCAACCACGCCCCATTCAGCGCCAGTTTCGGTTTCGACAATTACATATTCATTAGGTTTCAAGTCGGCAATTTCGCTGTCGAACTTGGTTGTTTGTGTTTGGTCAAAAACTCTTACATGATAAGTCTTCATGCACTAATTATAACACTGCGCCGTAATCAATGCAAACGCAGTTTGGAAATAAAAACTCGATGCGTTCGACAACGTCAAGTTGCAAGGCGGGGTCGCTGTGGATAAAAATTTGGCGTGGCGCAACTTCAATTAAAGCGTTAATCAGGTCACTGTCATTTTGGGGCAGTGGTTGTAATTTTTTATCGCAAATCGTGGGTTGGCTGTCTATCACAATTACGTGGGCTTCCGCAATCCGATAATCCATGTTCAAAATTAAAAAACGCAACAATTCATTGAACATTACGCTTTGGGTCAACTGTACATAGTTTTCATTCACTAAGCCCACGACTTCGTCCCAACGGCATTTAAGCCGACCTAGCGTAAAATCGTAAATCGAATCTAACAAAATGATTGGTGATAATTGAAACAGTGAACCCGCAATAACCGTATCCGATTTTTTGTCGTAATTGATTAAAACCTTAATTAAAGTTTGGTTCTTAATGCGAATTTTATTTTGCAAATAAAAGCCTTTCATCGTGGTGACAATTTGGTTGATGATGGTGTCAAACAATTGGTATTCATTCACGGTTGCGCCCAAAGTTAAGACATGGCGGTTTTCCACTTGTTTAATTTTACCGTGAAATTTTTGTGCCAAATGTTCCAGACACACAACGAAGCGTTCATCTGTAGAAATTTCCATAACCATAGTTTATGTCAAAGGGTTGAATTTAATTATTTTTGCTATTTGCATATTTTGTAATAAGTGATATACTATTTGCCATGGATAAAATTTTAAATCATACGGCCGCACATGTCTTGGCGTATGCCGTAAAAAACATCTACCCAAATACTAAATTGGCGATTGGCCCAGCCACAGATTCGGGCTTCTATTATGACTTTGATTTCGCAACACCAATCAAAGATGAAGATTTGGTAAAAATTGAAGAAGAAATGGCGCGTATTATTAAGGAAGACTTTGCTGTCGTCCGTAAAGAAGTTACGCGCGCTGAAGCGTCACGTATCATCAACAAAAACAAGGAAATTTACAAAGTTGAATTGTTGCATGATATTCCGCGTGGCGAAACGATTTCTATGTACACCATGGGTAATTTTACCGACCTTTGTGCAGGTCCGCATGTTGACCATGTTGGCAAAATTAAAGCGTTCAAGTTGACCCAAATTACTGGTGCTTATTGGCGCGGTGACGAAAAGAACAAAATGTTGACCCGTATCTACGGTGTGGCTTTTGCTAAAAAGAGCGAATTAGACGCTTACAATTTGTGGCAAGAAGAAGTTAAAAAACGCGACCACAACCGCATTTGCCGTGAATTAGGTTATTACACTTCGTCCGAATTGGTAGGTCAAGGCTTGCCATTGTTTACCGCCGAAGGTGCAACCATTTTACGTATTATGCAACGTTTCGTGGAAGACGAAGAAATCCGCCGTGGTTATTTACACGTTAAAACTCCGTCTTTCGCAAAGAGTGATTTGTACAAAGTCAGTGGACATTGGCAACATTATAAAGATTCAATGTTCTTAATCGGTGACGATGTGTTAAATGACAACGTGATGGCATTGCGCCCAATGACTTGCCCAATGCACATTTTGTTGTACCGTAGCGAATTGCGTTCTTATAAAGATTTGCCAATGCGTTTTGCCGAAACTGCTAAACAATTCCGTAACGAAAACAGCGGGGAAATGCACGGCTTAATTCGTTTGCGCGAATATACTTTGAGTGATGGTCACATTATCGTGCGTCCAGATCAAATCCAACAAGTCATCGACGAATGTATGGATTTGGTTAAATATATCCTTGGCGTGTTGAACATGGAAGACGACGTTTCCATTCGTTTGTCCAAATGGGATCCGAACAATAAAGAAAAATACATTGATTTGCCTGATGCTTGGGAATGGAGCCAAAACGAAATTCGCAACGCGTTAAAAAATCATAAATTGAAATTTACCGAAGCCGATGGTGAAGCCGCATTCTATGGACCCAAGATTGATATCCAAGCCAAGAACACTTATGGTAAAGAAGATACCTTGTTTACCATTCAGTTGGACTTCGCGTTGGCGGAACGTTTTGGTTTGACCTACATTGATGAAAACGGCAAAAAAGCTAAACCATATTTGATTCACCGTTCTTCAATTGGTTGCTATGAACGTACCTTGGCAATGTTGATTGAAAAGACTATGGGTGCTTTGCCAGTTTGGTTGTCACCAACCCAAGTTCGCGTTTTGAATATTACTAACGCGCAAGACGAATACTGCGAACAAATTAAACGCACTTTGATGGCGGCGGATATCCGTACAGCAACTGATTTGCGTAACGAAAAAATTGGCTTGAAGATTCGCGAAGCCACCTTGAAAAAAATTCCGTACTGCTTAATCATCGGTGCGAAAGAACAAGAAGCGGGTAAGGTCGCGGTTCGTACGCGTGAAGGTCAAGACTTGGGACAAATGACCGTGGAAGAATTTATTGACATGGTTCAAAAACAAGTTAAGGAATTCAAATAATGCTGGTCGCCATTGGCACAGTTTTGAAACCACGGGGTCTGCAAGGCGAGTTAAAGATTGAGATTACTTACAATCGCCCCGCGGTTTTTAATGACTTAAAATCGGTTTCTTTGAATGGTAAGACCTATGCGGTTACGCGTGGCAGTGTGCAAAACGGCTTCGCTTATTTGCGCTTGTCTGGTATTGATACCATTGAAAAAGCCGAACTTCTGCGCAACCAAATTGTTTCGGTGGAAGATTCTGCATTGCATTTGGCGGACAATGAAGTTCTGTCCAGTGACTTGATTGGCTTTGAAGTTGTGCATAACGGCAAAAAAATTGGCACGGTAGCCAGTATTGAAAACTACGGCGGAGGTGACTTTTTCGAAATTGCCGTCGATGGTCAAGGTTTTGTTTTGTTACCTAACGAAGATGACTTTATAGCGGAAACTAATATGACAACACGCACTTTGGTTTTGACGCCGAATGCGTTGGAAGCGGAGTTGGTCTGATGCGTTGGACGATTTTGACTTTGTTCCCTGAAATGTTTGTTCCGTTGCAAATCAGTATTCTGGGGCGCGCCTCTAAGGCTGGCAAACTGCAAATTGAAATGGTCAATTTCCGCGACTATACCTTGGATAAACACAAGAAAGTTGACGACCATTCTTATTCACCAGGCGCGGGTTTAGTTTTGGCTTGTCAGCCGATTGCGGACTGCCTGCAAGCCATTGATCCAGAACACAGAGCCCATCGCGTTTTTATGACCCCAGCCGCGCCAATTTTAACGCAAGAACGTGTAGTCGCGTTATCACAGTACGAACACATTATTGTGTTGTGTGGTCATTATGAGGGCGTAGATCAGCGCGTGATCGATGCTTGCTTTGATGAAGTGATTTCCATTGGCGAGTTCGTCTTAACCGGTGGCGAAATTCCCGCCATGGTTTTGGTGGACGCGGTATCACGTTATGTAGACGGCGTAATCAACAAAGACAGCCTGATTTCCGAAAGTTATATTGACGGCAAATTGGAATATCCGCAATACACGCGTCCACGTGTTTGGAACGGAATGGCGGTTCCCGAAGTTTTATTTTCTGGCAATCACGCTGCCATTCAAAAATGGAAAGACGATGCCAGTGCGGCTGTCACCGCTAAATACCGCCCCAAGCAAAAATAACACGAAAAAGGAGTATCCATGCACAACACCAAACAAATTGAAACGGCGCGCTTGATTTTGCGCGAATATAAAATTCAAGATGCGGAACAGGTTTTTAATAACTGGGCATCTGATCCTGCATGCTGTCAATTTTTAAGTTTTGAACCGCACAAAGACCTTGCCGAAACTAAAAAGATTATACAAGGTTGGATTAACGATTACGCCAATGGCAGTTATGACTGGGTTATTGAAACCAAAGACGACCACGAAATTGTTGGTAGCATTTCGGTGACCAACGGTCATCATAAATTTGATTTGAAAAATGGCATTGCCGAAGTCGGCTACTGTTTTGGTTCTCAATATTGGGGACATGGTTACGCGACCGAAGCTTTGCGCGCGGTTATTGAATACTTGTTGAAAGAAGCTGGCAAGTACTTGGTCGAAGCCCGTTATATCAGCGGCAATCCTGCCAGTGGTCGTGTCATGCAAAAAGTCGGCATGAAACAAGATGCCGTCTTGCGCGCCCGCCGTATCAACAAAGTCACCAAAGAACGTAACGACTTGATTGTTTATTCAATTACAAAAGATGAATTATAATCGCGCAGTATTTTCGGTTGCTTTTCTTTTGCCCGTAAAGATAAACTGTAATCGATGAAGATAAATGTGAAATTTGAAGCAGTTATGAAGGTGTTGTAATGGCAAAAGTGTTAAACAAATTTCTGATTACGCGACCCAGCCCTGAAAACAAAAATATTGGATTAGTGTTTGGTCAACAGCTCTTGAAATTTGCGCCGACGCAAAACCCGTTAGAAGAAACTATCCAATTGGACGAATTTATCGACGAAGCAACCAGCTGGGATTGCAAAGTGTCGTTTAGATGGTGGCGACTTTATGTTGCTAAAAGGATATGAGGATTCTGCGTCGACATACCAAAACATAAATCAGCATTTGAAATTGATTGCGGCACGCGAAATTATACAAATGAACTTAGAAGATTATCTGGCAAGGCTTAGATATGAATTAGCCAATAATCAATTAAAAGAAAACGAACTAATTATCACTGGGCGCAAGTTAAGACA
Organism: Clostridia bacterium; assembly: GCA_045597505.1. GTDB lineage: Bacteria > Bacillota > Clostridia > Christensenellales > UBA1242 > RGIG8050. The sequence continues at coordinate 22,898 of JAZLKE010000034.1, forward strand.
ACCTTTGACTAAGGAAGAGATAGACACTGGTATCAAAATTGGGTTAAACTTGATCAAGCAAAGAGAAGCCGCAACTCAACAGACAGAAAGGAGTAAATAATGGACGCAAACAAAATTAACATTAACTGGTTCCCAGGACATATGGCGCAGACGTTAAAAATGATTGACGGCGAGTTGAAGATTTGTGACGCCATTGTGTATGTGGTAGATGCGCGTTGTCCACAGTCGTGTATCAATCCGCAGTTTGATGATTTTGTCGGACGTAAACCAGTGTTGTTTGTTTTGAATAAGATTGACTTGGCACCAAGCGGCGTGAAAGAGCAGTTTACGCAGTCGTTGCAATTGAAGACCCCGCATATGATAATTACGCGTAATTCGGTAAAAAGCGGCGGTACGGAAGCTGTGGTTAAAGCGTTGCAAAAATTATTGGCGGAACGAATTCAAGCCAAGATGGCGCACGGGATCGTGAAGACTTTGCGTGTGGCTGTGATTGGCGTGACTAACTGTGGTAAGTCGACTTTCATTAACAACATGACCAACAAGGGCAAGACCCAAACTGGTAACCGTCCAGGTGTTACGCGCGTAAAACAGTGGGTGCCGATTACGGATAATTTGTGGCTGTTGGATACACCGGGTACTTTGTGGCCTGCATTCACTAATCAGCAAGTTGCGCGCAATTTGGCGTACGTCGGTTCAATTAAAGAAGATATTTTGGACACCGTTGCATTGAGTAAAGCGTTGTTGGAAGATTTGACCCGTTTGCAACCTGATGCGGTTAAAGCCCGTTTCGGTGTGACCAGTTTTGAAGAAATTGCCAAAAAGCGTGGTTGTATTTTGCGTGGTGGTGTGCTGGATACGGCGCGTGCCGCTAAAATGATTTTGTCTGAATTTCGCGAAGGTAAAATTGGCAAATTTAATTTGGATAATTTATTATGAGTGATAATCAAACTTTGGCGCAGAAGTTCGGACAACATGGCGAAGACGTAGCCACACGGTTTTGTCGGAAACAGCAATTGAAAATTATCAAGCGCAATTATCGTTGTCGTTTTGGCGAAATTGATATTATTGCCGAACGCGATGGTGTAGTGCATTTTATCGAAGTCAAAAACCGCTCGCATGATTTAATTTTAGGGCGCTATGCGGTCAACGCCGCTAAACAACGTCACATTCGCAATTGTGCGCAAAACTACTTGTTACAACATGGTATGTTGAATGACTGTATGGTTTCGTTTGATGTAATTGAAATTACCGATGGCAATCTTGAATTTTTGGAAAATTGTTTTTATTAAAAGCGCGCTAATAATAACAAATCAAAAGTGTTGGTCGCGTTGCAATTTGCATCAATGTTGCGGGGAATTTTCGCCAAGGCTTGATAGATTGCCAATTTTTTGGTTGGTTCAAAATCCGCTGTTGCCAAGGCTTGGTTAAGTTCGTGCAACGCCAAAGTTAAGTTTTCGGGTTTGCTTAAAATTGGCAAGGTCGACATTGCGTTATCAATATTTTTCGCGGTCATAAAAGTTTGCGCGGCTTGTTTAATTGTAGAGTAGTCTGGATTACAATTTGCCAATTGTTGTAAAGTTTTATTCTCGGCGGTCTTGTGGTATTTGATAATGCAACGACTGCGTACGGTCGGTAAAATGCGTTCTAAGTTTTGGCACAAAAATAAAACCGTAGTGTTGGTCGCTTCTTCAATTGTTTTTAACAATTTGTTTTGCGCGTTGGTGTTCATCAATTCGGCTTGAAAGACAATAAACAATTTTTTGTCCGCAACCGCCGAAAGATTAAATTGGTTAATCATATCGTTGATAATATCTACGGTAATTTCTTTTTTGTCGGCGTGTTTTTTGACCCAAAAAACGTCGCTTGGGTTATAGGACTTGGCGTACTCTAAGGCTTCTTGTTCCGCACTGATTGGGTCGGTGGTTACGATTAAATAATTCATTACAACCCCAATTCGGCTTTGATTTTTTCGTGAATTTCGTCAGGAGTTAAAATCTCGCCGAAGTCATTAACACAGCAGACTTTGGACCAGCCAAATATTTCGCATGCTTCCAAGCCCGCATTGTAGGCGTTAGATAAGTGATTATAATTGGCTTCGTGAATGTCCTTTGTAAATTCGTCGCCAATTTTCAATTGTTCGCGCTTGCCGATTAATTCCATGGCTTTATCTGTTGGCAAGTCCAAGAAAATAACTTTGTCAGTGCGTGGTAATTTCAAAATGTTAAATTCAAAATCGTCGACCCAACGTACTAAATTTTCACGTTCTTTTTTACCTTGAATTTTTCCAGCTTGGTGTAACATGTTAGATTGCACATAGCGGTCAAACAGCACAATTGCATCTTCTTTTAAGGTCGGCAACAATTTGGTCATCTTACAAATACGATCCGCCGCAAATAACGTGCTGGCTTGGTATGCGTCCAAAACATTCGGGTCATCGCCAAATTCGCCAGATAAGTACATTTTTACTGGACCTGAACTTGGGCTGTCATAATCAGGGAAGGATACGATATGTACATCTGCGCCTTTGGTTTTTAAGTAATCGTACAATTTTTTAATTTGAGTTTTTTTACCGGAACCGTCTGTTCCTTCAATCGCATAAAATTTCATAACTCAAATATTATAAAGCATAATCATGGAAAATGGCACTGATTTTTTTGGTGATGATGATTGCATCTTGTATCTGGTTGTTGTTCAGTCGACCCGCTGCAATTTTGGCAACTTCATTGAATGCCGTAAATGAATCATTGCTGTTGGCGGTAACCTTGGCGGGAATTTATATTTTTTGGATGGCAGTGGCGGAGATTGCTACGCGCTCTGGTTTGATTGATAAAATTGCGAAGTTCTTAAAAAAGCCCATCAAGTTCTTGTTTGGCAAACAGACTGAAGAAGTAAATAATTATGTGGCAACCAATATCGCCGCTAATATGATTGGCGCTTCGGGGGCTGCAACGCCAGCCGCTATTTCGGCAATCGAGCATATGGCACAACCTAAACAAACCAAAGCTTCGCCACCCATGATTATGTTGTTCATTTTAGCCGCCACGTCGTTACAGTTGATTCCGACTACGATTATTGGTATTTTACAGGCCAACGGCAGTGCGGATCCTGCGCACATAATTTTACCTACTTTTATTGTGTCATTATGTTCAACCGTACTTGGCGTAATCTTGGTAAAAATCTTTTGTCGTGAACGTAAACAGGACGGTCGCTGATGGCGTTATACATTGTTCCGTTGTTTATCATTTTTATTTTTGTGTACGCTGGCTTCAAAGGAACGGATACTTATGGTGCGTTTGTAAAAGGCGCAAAAGATGCCATCGCTTTGATTTGGGATATTTTGCCGTACATTGTGGCTATTTTGGTGGCGGTCAAATTATTCGAGGCTTCGGGCTTGTTAATGATTATTTGTAACTTCGTGGCACCCGTGTTTCAGTTCTTAGGCATTCCCAACGAACTAGCGCATTTCGTTTTCTTGAAGCCTTTCAGTGGGGCAGGTTCAATTGCGCTTTATAATGAGATTATCGCCATGTACGGACCCGATAGTTATATTTCACGCGTAGCCAGTATTATTGCCGGTAGCAGTGATACCGTCTTTTATATTGCGACAATTTACTTTTCTAAAACCAATGTTAAGAAGTTGGGCTTAGCTATTCCGATTGCGTTGTTTTGTACTTTCTTTTCCGCAGTTTTGGCATCGTGGGTTTGCCGAATCTTTTGAAATAAAAATTCTTATTTGCAATTTTTAATAGGCTGTGTTATGCTAATGAAGTTAAGCCTTCGTAGCTCAGTCGGTAGAGCAAGAGACTGAAAATCTCTGTGTCCGTGGTTCGATTCCGCGCGAAGGCACCAGACGTAAACCTAGTGAAAAAAACACTAGGTTTTTTATTTTTATACCAAAGAGATTGGCAGTGTTATGCGAAAAATTTTTCTTAAAAAATACAAATGGATTTGCCATTTTATATTGCGTTTTGGGTGGGGGTGTGATACTATTAAAACATGGCAAAAGAAACATTGTTGCAAACATTATCAAAACATTTTACAGATAGTCCGGCACATATGTTGCGTTCGGTAAATTTCGGTAAACGTATTTACCAGTATTTTACCCAAAGGTTTGAACCTGAGGCTTACAACGCCGACATTACCGATGACCCAGCAAAATTGTTAAATGTAACGCGTGAGTTGTTTGTGGCGCACGGTGAAATCACTGATGATATCTTGGTTGATTTCATGCTTGATACTGTGAACAATGACCACGAAATGTTTGACTATGCCATGGTTGCCGATATTGTCGAAAGTGATGCTTATAAAAACATCGCCCAAGGCAGCGAAACCTATAACAAAAAAGTTGCATTTGAAAAGTGGTTAATTGAAAATTCGACCTTGTCACAAATCGACAAAATGAATGACTACGATGTTTTGATTAACCAAGAATCTATGACCCGTGTGATTAACGGTTTGTCAACGATTAACGCAGAAAGCGGAATTGGTAAAGCCTATCTTGACCAAATCAATCACAAAGTCACGCTTTTCCGTCAAAGTTATATTGAACATTCTTCGGAAAACATTTACGCCAAATTAAAAGAAATCGCAACTAACGCCAGTCGTGATGATTTCCAAACACAATTGAAAAATATTTATCGCGTTTTATTTGAAAAAGACGAAATCATGGCGGAATATGTGATGCCGACTTTGATTGAAGGCAGTGCAAAAGCGTCGGGTACCAAAATGGCCAGCAATTTGATGACAACAGGTTGGGGCTTGGAAACTAATAAAGTTTTGTTTGCGGTCAGCAAATATTACGGTTGGACCGAAGAAATGTTTAACGACATTTATGCCAAGTTCCCAATTGAAAAACGTCGTGACGAATTTGAACAAAACGCTGGTGTCGGCTATGAAGGTGCAAATCATTATGATACACCAATGGCTATTGGTACAAGTGCACGTGAATTATCAGTAAACAATCCGCAAATGACGAAAACCACTGACGAATTCAAGCCGACCGCGGAAGACTTCCGTAAATTCAATGGTAACCAAAATCAAGCGCCGTTCTTCCCGAGTTTTGCCGAAGCGCAAAAAAACGCTAACAATCTTAACGCTGAACAAAACGCCGAAGATGATTGGGATACTTTACCAGATTTAGAAAAGAACGATTACGCCCAAATGGGTCAAAGCCTCGGCAACAACGCTAAGGGTACAGGTGTCAATACTCAAAACCAAAATAATTATCCGACCCCGGTTGTTGGTTCCGATAAGGAGGCTGGCGACCCAACGCATAAATTAACTGATCAAGATTTAATTGCAATTAACCGTCGTCAAGCAGAACGCGAAGCGCAGAAACTTACATCAGAACAAATTGCGAAACAAAAAGGCAAAGTTTATCCGTTCCGTGCTTATCCGCTATTTGATATTGCCAAAACTTACGCCAACGCTTTGACTGGTGTAACCATTGTTTCAACTATCAGTGCGATTCCTGGTATTGGACGCATTGCTGGTCCAGCAATTGGTATCGGCATGGTAATTGGTGGTGGTGTTGTTACCGCGAAAAAAGAAATTGCTTTGGCGCGTCAACAGAACGGTGGCAAAATCGATAAAGCAATGGGCATGAAGATTGCTTTGAAATCTGCTGCTGCCATGGTAACTAAATCAGCACCATATGTCATGGGTGCTTTGACTGGTTCGTTGTGGCGTGTGACTGGTGCATCTATTGTTGGTGCGCGTACCTTCTTTAACGATTTGGAAAAACGTGCTGGAATTCAACATGCTGAAATTGCCCAACAAGAAGAAATTAAAGAAAAAGGCATTAAAGGTTTCATCGCACGCCTTAAACGTTGTGTGGTTACAGATACGAAAGAAAAAGTTACCCGCCTGAAAGGTATTGCCAACGCATTCAAAGATAAACGTTTGACCAAGGCTGACTTTGCCAAGTCTGCTTTGTATGGCGCGGGTAAAGGTGCTGCGGTATTCTTTGGTGCGACACATGGTCGTGAAATTGGTCAATCTGTTGGTTCGCATATCAATATTGATACCAACCAAATTAAACAAGATTTCCACAATAAATTGAATCAATTAACCGATGATTTCAAAAACATGCAAGGTAAATTGGTTGCTACTTCGGAAGAATTACAACACCGAGCTGAACAAGTCTATGGTAAAGCCAGTCACTTAATTGCTACGGCTGCGGCCGATGAAGCGTTGGAAAATACCAATACAAATTTATCCAGTGCGGCGTTTGTTAATGATTCGGGTTTAAGTGCGGACGGCTTGGCTCAATTGCAAAACATTGACGACTTTTATATGACCGAAAAAGCGATTGCTACCGCAGATTACGATAACAACAGTCAATATATTAATGGCGAAAAAGCCCATTGGTATACAAAATCTGAACAAGAAAATATTCTTAAAACTTTGGTTGGTCATGGTGTTGATAAAAATCTTGCAGTTAAATTATTGCGTATTGAGGGTAGTGCGGCACAATTTGAACGCAGTGGTGAAATTCCCAACCACGGTCACCAAATGACTTTGAATCACTTGGCAAACAATATTATTACCGATCAAGATGTTGCCAATTTAATGGAATCACGCGAGATTATTGATTGCTATGGTGGTTTAAAAGAAATGGTGCAAACACATGCGCCAATAGCAAATACCCCAATAAATACTCATGTTGAAAATTTTGGTTCTCAAGAGGGAATGGACGTAAGTCCATGGCGTAACGTAGACACATCTAGAGCTGCCGTAGATGAACTTCCTGAAATTAAAACACCTGTCAAAGAGGTTAATGTTTTTAATCAAGAACAATCAGTAAATACTGATGTTCAATATTCAGACGATTTGTTTGATCAACACGAAGGTTTTTTTGCCAGTCAAGATCGCAATGTCGAAGCAGTTAATGGAAAATTAAAATCGATGTTTGATGATGAGACACAAACTTCCGCCGACCAAGAAAATGTTGACGAAAATTTAATCAACAATGACGAAAATTTTGATTTTGGCGCTGAAGCTAACGAAACTGAAATTAACGAAACCGAAAACGACGAAATCAACGAAACTGGAAATGTGCAAAGGAAAAACCCAATTGTAGATTTTTTCGAAGGTCGCGGTGGTAAAGTAGAAAATATAGAAAACCCTAATGGTAATAGTGATTTTACCAAGGCGTCGGATTATATCTCTAAAAACTACACCGATAACGGAATTGATCCGATGACTGGTAATCGTATATACAGTGGTGAAGGAGTCGAGTATGAAGTTAATCCGGTCACAGAAGAAATCAGAGTGAGTCAAATCGGGAATAATGGGGTTGAATCTAAAATAATTGAACCATCTCAAATTCTTTCTGATTTGGAAGCAACAGAAACAGATACGGCGACAGTAGAGACTGAAACTAATAAAACTTTTGCGCAAATGGGATATCAACAGCAAGGAAATGGCGATTGGGTGTTTACGAAAAATGAAGCTACATGGATGCTGACGGATAAAAATAATAATGGAGTTTTTGATGCGGAAGATACTTTTGTAAAATATGCTCCCGATAAGACTACATCTGGTACGTTTAGCGAATATGGAAGGGCTTTTGATTTAGAAGGTGATAGTGCTGCTCTAGTTGTGTCAGAAACGCCTGTTACAGAGTCTGAATTGTAACCATTAAGAAAAGGTTAGAGTTCAAAAATAACCAAGTAAAATTTTGAAACCGTCCTGCGATAAGGGCGTTTTTTTTGTTGGCTGAATTTTGAAAAAGTGTTTGACATGGTAATAAAAATATGGTATTTTTTTTCATTGTGTAATTTTGACTGGGCGGATTGAAATAAAGCCCGGCAAAAAATATATTATAAGGAAGGTAAAAATGGCTGTTAATCTTAAAAAGACGGGACTTTTTAAGGACACCTATGGCAAAACGGAGCGTATGACGTTCCGTAAGGTTCCAGAGTTGTTACCAGTCCCATATCTTTTGGATATCCAAAAGGAGAGCTTTAAGCGTTTCGTCAACCAAGGGATTCGCGAAGTGTTGGATGAATTTAATCCAATCACCGATTATTCGGGCAAATGCGAAGTCTATTTCTTGGACTACTACATTGGGGAAGATGCAAAGTATAGCGAAAGCGAATGTTTGCGTCGTGGTCAAATGTACGTTAAACCATTGCGCGTAAAAGTGCGTGTGGTTTTCAAAGAAGACGCAGAAGGACACAAAACTAACGAAGTTATCGAACAAGATGTTTTCTTGGGCGATGTTCCGCAAATGACCGACAGTGGTTATTTTATTGTTAATGGTGTTGCACGTGTTATCGTCAACCAAATTATTAAGAGTCCAAGCGTTTATTTTAATCGCTCTAAGGACCACAAAACTGGTAAAGAAATTATCGAATGTACTATGAGTCCAACGCATGGTGCTTATATCGAAATGACCAAAGATGTTAACAATGTGATTTCGGTTAGCCCGAACAAAGCGAACAAAGTCAACTTGGTCACTTTCTTGCGTGCTTTGGATTTTGGTAATGACCAACAATTGTTGGAAACATTTGCGCATCATCCAGTTTTGAAAGCAACTATTGATAAATTGAATGATGGTGGCGAACAAGTATCTAAGGAAAAAGCATTGTTGGAATTGTCCCGTAAAATGCGTCCGTCTGAATTGCCAAATGCCGAAGTCATGGAATCCAGTTTGAACAATATGTTCTTTACCTTCCCGAATTATGATTTGGCTGTTGTTGGTCGTTATAAATTTAACAAAAAACTTTGCATCAGCAGTCGTATTTTGAAACACATTGCCGCCGAAGATATTAAAATCAACGGTAAAGTAGTGGTACCGCATGATACCGAAATCGACAAACAAATGGCCGATAAAATTCAAAATGCTGGTATCAATATTGTTACCATTAAAAATGAACTTGGCGATGCTGTTCAGATTATTGGTAACAACCGCGTCAATGTTAATGCCTACTTGGATTGCACCGAACATGATACTGGTATTAAAGAATTGGTTCACTATCCAACTTTGTTGAAAGTCTTGGAAGGCAAAAACACCAAAGCCGAAAAAATTCAAGCCGTTAAAGAAAACGCCAAAGAATTGGTAATGCGTCACTTACACCGTGATGATATTATCGCTTCGGTTTCTTACTTATTGAACATGTGCGATGGTGTTGGTTACGAAGATAATATCGACCACTTGGGTAACCGTCGTTTGAATACTGTTGGCGACTTAATGGCTCGTCACTTCAAAGATGGTATGTTGAAATTGCGTAACAGCATGCGCGAAACTATGCAAACCATGGAAATTAACAGTAAATCAATTAACCCATTGAACATTATTAACGCGAAAGCGATTACTCGTGCTTTGCGTGATTTCTGTGCGGTATCGCAATTGTCCCACGTGATGGATACCAACAACCCGTTAACCGAAATTACTCAAAAACGTAAAATCACCGCCGTTGGTCCAGGTGGTATCGTCAAGGAACGCGCGACCAGTGAAGTCCGCGACTTGCACTATACACACAACGGTCGTCTCTGCGCGGTTGAAACTCCTGAAGGTCAATCCATCGGTTTGGTTAACAGTTTGGCAATGTACGCTCAAATCAACGAATACGGCTTTGTTACTGCTCCGTTACGTCGTATCGATAAGACTACGGGTAAAGTTACTGACATCGTTGACTATTTAACCTCAGATGAAGAAGATGCGTTCTATGTTGCTCAGGCAACTGAACCGTTGGACGAAGAAGGTCGTTTATTGCACGAATTCGTTACTTGCCGTCATCGTGATATTATTTTGGATATGCCACGCGAAAGCGTTGACTATATCGATGCCAGCCCACGCCAATTCGTATCTTTGGCAACCGCTTTGATTCCTTTCTTGAACAATGATGATACGGGTCGTGCGTTGTTGGGTTCTAACATGCAACGTCAAGCAGTATCTTTGATTAAAACCGAAGTTCCATTGGTTGCAACTGGTTTGGAACACCGTGCTGCTTTGGATAGTAATGTTATGTTGACTGCTAAGGCTGCTGGTACTGTTATTTCGGTAACTGGTGACCAAATCGTAATTGAACGTGATGACAATCATGAACATGATTTCTATAAATTGACTAAATTTACTCGTTATAATGAAGAAGCTTGCATTAACCAAAAACCAATTGTCCGCAAAGGCGATAAGGTTAAGGCTGGCGAAATTATTACTGATGGCTATGCAACCTGTAACGGGGAATTGGCAATCGGTAAAAACATGTGCGTCGCTTACATGAACTGGGAGGGTTACAACTTTGAGGATGCGATTTTGATTTCTGAACGCGTTGTCAAAGAAGATAAATTTACTTCAATTGCTTTGCATTTGAAAGAATGTAAAGTTCGTACCACCAAATTGGGTGATGAAGAAATTACTCGTGATATTCCAAATTTAAGTGAAGATGCTTTGGCAAACTTGGACGAACGTGGTATTGTTCGTGTTGGTTCGTTTGTTCGTACTGGTGATATCTTGGTTGGTAAGGTTACACCAAAGGGTGAATCTGAATTAACGCCAGAAGAACGTTTGTTGCGTGCTATCTTCGGTGAAAAATCGCGTGAAGTTCGTGACTCGTCTTTGCGTGTTGAAAATGGTAAAGATGGTGTCGTTGTTGCTGTTGAATGTTTCAGCCGCAAAAATCACGACGAAATGGATGTTGGTGTTAACGAAATCATTAAAGTTACGATTGCGCAAAAACGTAACATCAAAGTCGGCGATAAGATGACAGGTCGTCATGGTAATAAAGGTATTGTTTCTAAGATTTTGCCAGTTGAAGATATGCCATACATGGCCGATGGTACTCCTGTTGATATCGTATTGAACCCATTGGGCGTTCCTTCCCGTTTGAACATTGGTCAGTTGTTGGAAGTTTCGTTGGGCTTGGTTGCTAAGACTTTGGGTTGGAAAGTTGCGACTCCTGTCTTCAACGGTGCTAACGAAAATGACATTCAAGAATTGTTGCGTAAAAACGGCTTGCCAGAAGATGGCAAAATGCAATTGTATGATGGACGTACTGGTGAACCATTCCAAAACCGTACCACTGTTGGTTACATGTACATGTTGAAATTGCATCACATGGTTGATACTAAGATTCACGCTCGTTCAACTGGTGCTTACAGCTTGGTAACACAACAACCATTGGGTGGTAAAGCTCAATTCGGTGGTCAACGTATGGGTGAAATGGAGGTCTGGGCTTTGGAAGCGTATGGCGCCGCCCACATCTTGCAAGAGATGTTGACTGTTAAATCCGATGATGTTCAAGGTCGTACCAAAACTTATGTTTCAATTGTTAATGGTACTAAATTGCCTGATCCAGGTATCCCAGAAGCAAGTAAAGTTATGATTCGTGAATTGCATGGTCTTGGCTTTGATGTTGGTATTTATACTGCTGATAAGAAAGAAGTTGAGTTGGAAAAGATTGATGCCTTGGTTGATGATGCCGAAATGATGGCAAATGTTGAATCTGACGAAAAACAAGAAACCGAAGCCGAAATTGAATTTAATCAAGAACAAGTCGAAGAACCCGCTGCCGATGACTTAGAAATGTTCGATATTGAACAATTGTTTGAGGAATAAGAAGGAGAAGGAAAATGTTTGAATTAAATAATTTTGAAAGTTTGAAAATCAGTATCGCCAGCCCAGATAAAATCCGTGAATGGAGCCATGGCGAAGTAACCAAACCAGAAACGATTAACTATCGTACTCAAAAACCAGAAAAAGACGGTTTGTTCTGCGAACGCATTTTTGGTCCTAAAAAAGACTGGCAATGTTCCTGCGGTAAATATAAATTAATCCGCTATAAAGGAACGGTTTGCGATAAGTGCGGTGTTGAAGTTACCCGTTCAATTGTTCGTCGTGAACGTATGGGTCACATTGAATTGGCGGCTCCAGTTGTTCATATTTGGTATTTCAAAGGTGTACCGTCCAAAATTGGTACTTTGTTGAACATGACCATCAAGAACTTGGAGCAAGTTATCTATTTCGTCTCTTTTGTTGTTATTGATCCATGCAAAACCACTTTGTCTTATGGTCAAATTTTATCAGACCGTGAATTGCACGAAGCTTTGGAGAAATTTGGTCCAAATTCTTTCAAATATGGTATGGGTGCCGAAGCCATTAAAGCGATGTTGGCAGCACTTGATTTGGATAAAGAAATTAAAGAATGTAACGAAATCATTGCAACTGGTAAAGGTGCAAAACGTGAAAAAGCTATTAAACGTTTGGATTTGTTAGAATCATTCAAACACAGTGGTAATCGTCCAGAATGGATGGTTATGGATGTTTTACCAGTAACTCCGCCAGAATTGCGTCCAATGGTACAAATTGATGGTGGTCGTTTCGCAACTACCGATGTCAACGATTTATATCGTCGTGTGATTAACCGTAACAACCGTTTGAAAAAATTGATTTCTTTGGGTGCGCCTGAAGTTATTATCCGTAACGAAAAACGTATGTTGCAAGAAGCTGTCGACGCTTTGATTGATAATGGTCGTCGCGGTAAAGCAGTGCAAGGTGCCAAAGGTCGTCCGTTAAAATCCTTGGCTGAAGGTTTACGCGGTAAACAAGGTCGCTTCCGTAATAACTTGTTGGGTAAACGTGTTGACTATTCAGGTCGTACCGTTATCGTTGTCGGTCCAGAATTGAAACACTACCAAGTTGGTTTGCCCAAAGAAATGGCTTTGGAATTGTTCAAGCCATTCGTTATGAAAAAATTGGTTGACATGGGCTTAGCTCATCACAGCCGTAGCGCGAAACGTTTGATTGAACGTGAAAAACCACAAGTTTGGGATATTTTGGAAGAAGTCGTTCGCGACCATCCGGTATTGTTGAACCGTCAACCCACGTTGCATAAATTGTCAATTCAAGCGTTTGAACCTGTTTTGATTGATGGTCGTGCGATTCGTTTGCACCCGTTAGTTTGTACCGCGTTCAACGCCGACTTCGATGGTGACCAAATGACTGTTCACGTTCCGTTGTCTCCTGAAGCGCAAGCCGAAGCCCGTATCTTGATGTTAGCTTCAAATAACATTTTGAAACCAAGTGACTCCAAATCTGTTGTCACTCCAACGCAGGATATTATTTTGGGTTGCTACTATATGACTTTGCAAATTGATGGTGCCAAAGGTGAGGGCAACGTTTATAAAGACGAAAACGAAGCTATTTACGCTTATAACGTTGGCGAATTGGATTTGCATGCTAAGATTCAAGTTCGTCGTTCTAACTTTGAAATTGAAGGCAATATGGACGAAGTTGAAGAATTTGGCCGTGTAGAAACTACTGTTGGTCGTATTTTGTTTAACCAATGCTTTCCACAAGATATTGGTATCGTTGACCGCAGTAAACCAGAAAATAAATTTGCTTACGAATACAACAAAGAAGTTGTTAAGAAAGATATCAATAACTTGATTGTTAAAATTTTTGAAGTTCATGGTGCTACTGTAACCAGTGAATCAATTGATAAAATCAAGACCGTTGGTTTCAAATATTCAACCTTGGGTTCAATTTCATTGTCGGTTTTCGATGCTACCATTCCTGCTAACCGTGAACAAATTATTAAAGATACTGAAGCCAAAGTTAAAAAGATTGAACAAGCCTATGCTGAAGGTGAGTTGAGCTTGGATGAAAAATTGGATCGTAACATTGCGTTATGGAAAGAAGCTACCGACCTCATTCAAGACGACGTCATCAGCGTTTTGGGTAAAACTAACCCAATTAAGATGATGGCTATCTCTGGTGCACGTGGTTCTAACAAACAGATTATGCAGTTGTCTGGTATGCGTGGTATTATTGCGAACGTTTCCGGACAAAAAGAGGACGTCCCGACCAAGGGCTGCTACCGTTTAGGTTTGTCTCCATTGGAATACTTCTTGTCATCTCGTGGTGGTCGTAAAGGTTTGGCTGATACCGCGTTGAAGACCTCTGATGCTGGTTACTTGACCCGTCGTTTGGTTGATGTTGCGCAAGACGTTATCGTTACCGAAGAAGATTGTTTCGCAACCTTGGGTGAAAAACCGAAGGGTATGGTAATGACCGAATTACGTATGGACGGTTATGTTAAACGCTTGGCAAGTCGTATTAAAGGTCGTTTCTCAGTACGTGATGTTGTTGACCCGAAGACAAAAGAAGTTTTAGTTCATGCCGATACTATGATTACCGACGAAGTTGCTGAACGCATCGAAGCCGCTGGTATTAAAGAAGTTGAAATTCGCAGCGTATTGACCTGTAAATGCAAACATGGTGTTTGTGCAAAATGCTATGGTCGTGATATGAGTGGTCATGAATTGGTCAGTGTAGGTGAACCAGTTGGTATTATTGCTGCACAATCCATCGGTGAACCAGGTACTCAGTTAACCATGCGTACCAAACACAGTGGTGGTATTGCGGTTTCGAACATTACCGAAGGTTTGCCACGTGTTGAAGAAATCTTGGAAGCGCGCGTTCCCAAGGGTGTGGCTTTGGTTAGCGACGTCGGTGGTACTGTTGTGGCTGTCAATCCAGTTGAAAAACGTGTTGAAGTTGTAATTAAGACTAACGAAGGTAAAGAAGTTCCATACTTGATTCCTGCCAGCATGAAAGTTATTGTCAAGAAAGGTGATGTTGTCGAACCAGGTTCAGCTTTAACCGAAGGTGTCTTTAATCCGCATGATATTTTACGTAACAAAGGTATTAAAGCCGTACAAGACTACTTGATTACCGAAATTATTAAAGTTTATAAAACGCAAGATATTTCGATTAATAACAAACATTTGGAAATAATTGTAAGACAAATGTTGAAAAAAGTTAAAATCGAAGATGCTGGCGATACCGACTTCCAAATCGGTTCTGTGGTTGATGTAATTGAGTTTGAACACAAAAACATCTTGGCCATTAACGACGGTAAAAAACCTGCGCGTGCAACCCGTGTCTTGTTACCAATTACAAAGGCTGCGTTGCGTACGGATAGTTTCCTGTCAGCTGCGTCATTCCAAGAAACCAGTTCGGTTTTGGTCGATGCTGCGGTTAAAAATAAAGTCGACCATTTGCAAGGTCTCAAAGAAAATGTTATCTTTGGTAAGTTGATTCCAGCTGGTACAGGTATGAAATTCTATCAAAATGTAGGGTACAAAAATGTCAAATAACATTTTTAATTTATTATTGGTTGCAACGGAACGTCCGAAGTGGGTTTCGGACAGTTTCCCGATTATTCAAGGAATTATCATTGGTTTAATCAGTTTAATCAGCATTATTATGATTATCGCAATTTTGGTATCTCCACCCGATAATGGTGTAGGTACCAATGCAATTACTGGTGCCAGTGAAAGTTACTATACCAAAAACCGTAACAAAAGCAATTTAGGTCGCATTCGTAATTTAATTATTATTTGTGCCTGTACAATTGCTGTATTGACGATTATCTTCTTTATTATGTTTGGTATTTTCAATATGAGCGGTGCAGCCGCCTGAATACAATAAAATTCCTGTTCATGATGACAATAAAGAATTTAAGGGAAGTTGGAAATTAGTTTTTGATGTCAATGGAGAAGAAAAAGAATTTATCAGTAATCAAACCAGTGAATATATTTTTGAAATACAAAAGAAGTACTCGAATCCGCCAATTGTAATTGGCGGATTAAATTCCAACCGCAAGACGAACGCTACAAACCGCTTTATATTCAAGCAAACATTACAATCAATCAATTATAAAAGGTGCTATTTTGTTATCAGTTAGAAATTTGACCAAAATTTACAAAATTAAAGGCAAGGACGCAAAACAGGTTATTGCCTTGAACAATGTCAGTATTGACTTTCCAGAAACTGGCATGGTGTTCTTGCTGGGTAAAACATATTGCCTTGTTGATTGCGGTTAGTGTGGGTGTCGCGTTTATTTCGACATTATTACCTGTTTATAAAATCGCCCGCAAAAACCCGATCGACAGCATCAACAACCGCTAACAAAAAAGGCTTACTATGATAAGCCTTTTTTCGTTGAAAATTAAAATTTTGCTGTGAACTCAATTTTTGATTTGTGCAAATTAACGCCAATTACTTTAACTTTCATTGGATCGCCCATGCGAATTTTAGATTTCTTGCCAACCATTTGCATCGTACCATCATGGTACAAGTAATGGTCATCTGGTAAATTTTCCATGCGAACTAAACCTTCCGCAGTATTGGTTGGAATGTAAACGAACACACCAAAATCTGTAATACCATTAACAACGCCATCAAAAGTTTCGCCGATGTGGGCTTGCATGTATTCGGCACATTTCAAGTCGTCAACTTCGCGTTCGGCGGCCACCGCGTCTAATTCGGTTTGTGAAGCTTGTTGGCTGGCAGCGGTAACAAAAGCGTTGAGGCGGGCAAGTTGTTGACTGCTTAATTGGTTATCTAAATACATTTTGATAATACGGTGGATACACAAATCTGGGTAACGGCGAATTGGAGATGTAAAGTGGCAATAGTACGTTGAACCCAACGCATAGTGACCAACACAGTGTGGGTCGTATTTGGCTTTTTGCATCGAACGCAACGCCAAACTGGACACGACAATCTTCACATTTTCGTCTTTGATATTGTTTAACATATCTTGATATTGGAAGCCAGTAGGATTTTCAAAATCAATATGGTGTTGCACCTCAAATGGCGTTAAAGCGCTTAAAAAGCGAATTACTTTCAAAGAATCTGGTTTTTCGTGGATGCGATACACGAATGGTAAGTGTAATTTGAAACAATGTTCAGCCACAACTTCATTCGTCAAAACCATGAAAGTTTCAATGATACGGTGGCTTAAAGTATGCGGTTGCGAATAAACTGTTGCGATTTGCCCTTTATCATCCAAAACGATTTTTGGTTCGGGAACATTGAAAGTGATCTCACCACGGGCTTGACGATCGCGCTCAAATTTCTGTGCAATTTCGGCCATACGCATGATCATGGCTTTGTGCTGGTGTTCGGTTTTGCCGTCCAAAATATCTTGTACTTCATCGTAGGAAAAACGGGTTACCGATTGAATTAAAGATTTTTTAATTTGATAATTAACCAAATTATATTTTTTATCTAAGGTCATTAAAACTGATAATGCCAAGCGTGGTTCATTCGGGTTTAATGAGCAAACGCCATTTGATAATTGGGTCGGCAACATCGGCAACACACGGTCGGGAAAGTACACACTGGTGCCACGACGGTAAGCCTCTTTGTCCAAACAACTATCTGCGGTTACATATTCTGAAACGTCGGCAATATGTACGCCCAAGGTTACGGTTCCGTCTGTGTTTTCTACTAAGCTGATGGCATCGTCCAAATCGCGAGCATCGGCAGGGTCAATTGTGATGATTGGCAAACCGCGCAAATCAACACGATTGAACATACAGTCAGTAATCTTTTTCTTGCTGACTTTTTCAGCTTCGTTCAAAACTTCGGTTGGGAAAGTCGGTTGTAGCCTGTATTTTTTCATAATGGCTTCAATCGTAGCAGGTTGCGTGTTATGACTGATGACGCGCACAACTTCCGCATCGGGTTGGTTATTATGTTTTTTCTTCATGTAGCGAATTTCCACGATGTCACCATCTACGGCACCATGTAAATTATCCTTGGCAATAAAGATATCTTCGTCCTGATTTGGTAACTCGACGAATCCGTAACCTTTTAATGTTACCGTTAATTCGCCAGTCATTCGATTTTCTATTTTGCGCACAGCAAATTATAAGTATATAATACCAATATGTCAAACATGTTGAATTCTACCAATAAGACTTTGGGTGTCCGTTTCTTGGACGCTTACAACGCAATCGATAAGGCTTTACGGGCCCAATACAATTACAAAACTACAATTTCGTTTTCTGATTTAATTCGTCGTTGCGCAGATTTGAATTCTGTAATTCGTGGTCACGAAAACGAGTTGATTAACTTCGCGCGCTTACGTAATGCTATCGTTCACAGCAGTGATAATAACAAAGTTATTGCCGAGCCACATTTGGACGTGGTTGAACTGATGGAAAAAATTGCCACCTTAATTACCACGCCACCTTTGGTTGTGGACGTATTGCATCAACGCACAGTAACAATTATTGATGCTAATCGCAGTTTGTACGATTTAATTAAAGAAACGGGAATTACTGGTCATGGTATGATACCAGCCTATAAGGGTAGTCATTTGGTGGGTATTGTGCGTTGGCGTAAATTGATTGAAGACTTAGCCAAAATTTTGGATACCAACGATATTGATGATTTTATTCGTCAAACTTCAATTGAAAGTTATTTACGCATGTATCCGCAATCTGGACATTTTGACATCGCACCACAAAACATTACGATTGAACAAGCTCTGACTATCTTTAATAATAATCGTAAAATTGCTGCCATTTTGATTACTGAAAAAGGCAGTGCGATGGAACGACCAATTGGTTTCTTAACCAATGCCGATATCATTGATTTAGTGAAAATTATTGAAAGTTATTAAAAATCATGTTAATTTATAAGCGTTAAATAAAAGGAAAAGAGAATGAAAAAAGAAACTTCTGTATTTGATTTTGGTCATAATTATGAACCTGCTGATATCTTGGCACAAGTTAAAGCCAAAAATAAAGGCAAACCAAAGTTTAATTTTTTGGACGGTCCTGTAACGGCGAACGCACCATTGTGTTTGCACCATGGTTGGGGTCGTACTTTGAAAGACGCCTACAATCGCTATAATTCTTTAATCGGTAAGGAAGTCGATTACGTTTGGGGTTTTGATGCACAAGGTATGTGGGTTGAGGTTGAAGTTGAAAAGCTTTTGGGTTTGAATAATAAAAAAGAAATCACTCAATATGGTATGGATAAATTTACCGAAAAATGTATTGAACGTGTTAATTTTTTCAAAAATCATCAAACTGAACAAAGTAAACTGTTTGAACAATTGGGTGACTGGGAACATAGTTACATTACTAATTCAGATCAAAATATAACTTCAATTTGGCATTTCTTGAAAGTTTGTAACGACAAAAAGATGTTGAAACAAAGTTACAAAACCATGCCATGGTGTCCGCGTTGTGGTACCAGTTTAAGTGAACACGAAATGAGTGGTAGCTACAAAGAACGCACGCACAAAGCTGTCTTTGTAAAAGCTAAATTGGTTGACCGTGACGAACGTATTTTGGTTTGGACGACCACACCTTGGACTTTGGCTGCCAATATGGCGATTGCGGTTAATCCAGAATTTACCTATTGTAAATGCCAAGTCAAGAGCGATAAAAACTTGTTAATTGTCTGCGAAAAACAACTTAAAGTTTTGCGTTCTGATTTAGTCAAGGTTGTTGAAAAAGTCAAAGGGTCGGACTTAGTTGGCTTGGTTTATGAACCGTTCTTACAATTAAAGAAACAAGACTTTGAACATAAAATTGTGGCTTGGGATCAAGTTGACGAAATCGACGGTTCAGGTGCTGTTCATATTGCACCGGGTTGTGGTGCGGAAGACTTTGCCTTGGGTACCAAATTAAATATGGCACCGTTTATTATCCCAGTAGCAGAAAACGGTACATTCTATGAAGACTTTGAATGGTTGGCTGGTTTGTCCACTGTCGAATGTGAGCAAACTGTTTTTGACCATTTAAGCCAAAATCAAACCTTATATTATCATCATGATTATACACACAATTATCCGTTCTGTTGGCGTTGTAAAACTGACGTAATTTTCCGTTTGGTTGAAGGTTACGATATTGCGACCGATGGTATTCGTAAAGATTTGTTGAAGGCGGCCGACACAGTTAATTGGACACCTGATTTTATGGGTAAATCTATGCGTCAATGGTTGACCGATATGGGCGATTGGAATATCAGCCGTCGCCGTTTCTATGGTTTGCCTTTGCCGTTCTATCCGTGTAAAAAATGTGGTCATTTGAATGTAATTGATAGCAAAGAAGAACTTCGCGCGCGTGCGATTGACCCCGCCAAAGTTGATGCTTTGCCACATTTGCACCGTCCGTACATCGACGAAATCCAAATTACTTGTGAAAAATGTCATGAACCAGTTTCTCGTGTTACGGATGTCGGTGACTGTTGGCTTGATGCTGGTATCGCGCCGTTCTCAACTAAACCAAAAGGACAATTCAAAGCCGACATGGTTTTGGAAATGAAAGAGCAAATTCGTTTGTGGTTCTATTCGCAGTTGTTTATGTCCGTCGTCTTGACAGGGGAAGCACCATACAAAAATGTTGTTGGTCATTCAACAATCGTGGACGAAGATGGTAAAAAATTCTCCAAGACTGGTCCACGTAAAATCTATATTGAAGATGTGGCTAAACAGTACGGTACTGATGTTTTGCGTTACGCTTTTGCTAGCGCGAATCCGACCTTGGATATGCGTTTTGGCGATAGTATTGCCGAAGATGCTAAACGCCGTTTGTTAGCATTATGGAACGCTTATGTGTTCTATACGACTTATGCTATGGTGGACAAACCTGACGTGAAGAATTACAAACCAGAAAACTTAGCACCGATTGATTTGTGGTTAGTCCAATTAACCAATCAATATATCCAAGCTACCCGCGAAGCCTACGATTCATTCAAAATTCATCAAGTTGTTAAATTAACTGATGACTTTGTGGAAGATATTTCCAATTTCTATATTCGCGTCAACCGTCGTCGTTATTGGAAAAATGGTGAAGACCAAGATAAAATGAACGCGTATTGGTGTTTGTTCCAAGCCTTGCGCAGTGTAACTATCGTTTTAACTCCATTGGTACCCAGTTATTCCCAATACCTGTGGCAAAATTGCTTTGGCGAAGGTGAGGCACCTGTTATGTTGGCAAATTATCCAACGCCGTTGAAAATCAAGAGCAAGATTAACTTGTTAGATACTGTGGCTTTTGTTAAGCAAGTCATTAGTTTAGGCTTGTCATTGCGTGCTGAAAATCAAATTGCCATTAAACAACCATTAGCCAAACTTTATGTTAAAACTAATCGCATTGACGACATTACAATGTTTGCGGCAATTATTCAAGATCAATTAAATGTTAAACAAATTGAATTGGTTACCGATGACGAAAAATTTAATGTAGCTTATTTGGCTGTTAATTTCAAAAAAGCTGGTGCAATTTTGAAAAATCGTGTCCAAGAATTAAAAAACGCTTTGCAAAATACCAAACAAATGGCGGATTATGTGGCGGCCTATGATGCTGGCGAAAATATTAACATTGCTGGTTTTGATAACTTAACTCCTGATTTGTTTGAACGTAAATTGGCACCACGTTCAGGATTCGTCATTACTACCGAAAACGATGTAACAGTAGTTTTGGATACGCAAATTACTGATGATTTAATGTTGGAAGGTATTGCGCGTGAATTGATTCGCGGCATTCAATTGGAACGTATGAACCAAAAAATGGAAATTACCGACCGTATCATAATTGACTTCAAGGCTGGCGACGCAAAAACTTACGCGGCAGCCTGTGCGCATCAACCACGTATTATGCGGGAAGTCTTAGCAACCGAAATGCACATTACGGAAGGAAAGGGCAAAAATGAAATACACATCCGCTTGGCGTGATTTTGAAATTATTGCTACTGGCGACGGTAAAAAATTGGAACGCTGGGGAAAATATGTTTTATTGCGCCCAGATCCGCAAGCAATCTGGAAAAAATCACTTGATTACAGCCAATATCCCAATATTTCGGGACATTATCATCGTTCAGCAACGGGCGGTGGTGCTTGGGAATGGTTGAAACCAACCCCAGATGAATGGACAATTAAATATAAAAATTTATCCTTTATTATCAGCCCGATGAATTTCAAACATACTGGGTTGTTTCCAGAACAGGCTGTCAATTGGGATATGGTCATGGATGTTTTGGGTAAACACTCTGGTGCCAAGGTTTTGAATTTGTTCGCCTACACTGGCGGAGCAACTGTGGCTTGTGCTAAGGCTGGTGCTAATGTAACTCATGTTGATGCCAGTCGTGGCATGACTGACGTTGCTAAACGCAATGTGAATTTGAACAATATCCAATTCGAAAGTGTGCGCTATATTGTGGACGATTGCCAAAAGTTTGTCGCCCGTGAAATTCGCCGTGGTCGTAAATATGATGCTATTATTATGGATCCGCCGAATTTTGGTCGTGGTGCTAATGGCGAGGTTTGGAAACTGACCGAGAACTTAGATAATTTAATTGCCAACTGTGTCCAACTTTTGTCGGATAAACCGTTGTTTATTTTGGTTAATAACTATACGGCTTCGGTACAACCTGCCGTCATCGAAAATGTTTTGAGAAAAAACCTGAATGGGTTACACTACGAAATCCAAACTTATGAAATTGGATTGCCAACTAAAGAAAAGTTGGTTTTGCCGTGTGGGGGGGCATCATATGTGTCTTTTTTGTGATTTAGCTAAAAATTGCGTTAAGGAAAATGAACTATGTTACATGTTGTTCGATAAATTTCCTGCAGCACCTGGTCACAGTTTGATTATTCCTAAACGCCATGTCACCACGGTCTTTGAAATGACTGCGGAAGAATGGGCGGCGGCTGGCGAGTTAATCAATATTGCCAAAGCCGAAATTGAAAAGACGCATCAACCAGTTGGCTATAATTTGAAAGTCAACTGCGGAAAAGCTGCTGGCCAAGAAATTATGCACGCCCACATTCATTTAATCCCTAAATATTAAAAAGGTAGGATTACGAATGATGAGGACAAATTGCGGAAAAGTTAAAACAGGTATTAGTGAGTTTTTAATCGCGTACGAATGTCCGTCCGATTATGTTGGCTTTCCAATTTTATGTGACTTGTTAAAAGCTGCACTAGAAAATTACACGGAGTTGGCGTCAAATTTGAAATCAATTTATTTGACCGTAGCGCATAAACGTAAAATTACCAGACTATGTGTCGAACGTAATTTACATACGTTGGTTGAAAAATGGTTAGTACAACCTAAGTTCAAATTACTTTTTGATAAAGAACCGACGAACGCAGAATTGCTACACATTTTGGCAAAACGATTGCGTTATTTGAATTGCAGTGTTTATGACACGTTATTAATGCCGTAATTTGAAAAAAGCATTTACTTGACAAAAAAGTGAAAATCAGCATACTATAATAAAACCATAATCATGGTAAAGAGGAGAAAAAGATGACTACAAGATATGTAACTGTGGTTGGTAAAAAGAAACTTGAAGACGAATTGGAAGTTTTGAGAGCCAAACGTGAAGACATTGCGGGACAAATTCGTGAAGCGCGTGAATTTGGCGATTTGAAAGAAAACGCCGAATATGCTGCTGCGCGTGAAGCCCAAAACAACTTGGAAATCCGTGTAAAGGAAGTTGAAGCAACTTTGCAAAACTTAACTGTTTTTTCATATAAAACTGCCAAAACAGATGCAGTTAATGTTGGTACTGCGGTAACTGTTGAAAATATGCGTACCAAAAAACAAGAAACCTACGTGGTAACTGGTTTCATAGAATTTGATATTGAAAAGAACTATATTTCCAATGAAAGTCCTAAGGGTAAAGCCTTGCTTGGTAAAAAAGTTGGCGAAATTGCCATCATCAAAACACCAGTCAACCAAATCGAATTAAAAATCTTAAAAATCGCGCATGCGGAGTAATTGTGTTTGATTCTCATTTTCATACGACAGATCCACGCTTAAATAATTTGCCGGACGTCGTGGCGGGAAAAAATCATGGTGTAGAAATCGGGGCGGACTTTGAAAGTCTGCCCGCTGTTTTTGAATACGCCCGTGAACACGAACACATTTATTGTACTGCGGGGGTACATCCTGAATATGCCGACACGTATTCGGCCAATGATTTTGAACATTTTGTTGTGGAACATTTGTCCGAACCAAAATTTGTAGCGATTGGCGAATGTGGTATTGATTACCACCGTGAAGATTTACCATTACGCGCTCAACAAATTGCGGTTTTTGAGCACCAAATTTTCATGGCGGAGCGTTACAAAAAACCTTTGGTCGTTCACAGTCGTGATGCTTGGGAAGATACCGCCAATGTTTTGATTGCCAATCGTAATAAATTAAAAAATGGTGTTTTAATTCACTGCATGAGTTATACTGCGGAACAAGCCCAATATTTAATGCAACAATTGAAAGGTATTCCGGTTTACTTTGCTTTTGGTGGACACATTACTTACAAAAACAAAGCCTACTTGCATGATACCTTGCGGGCAATTCCATTAAATCGAATTTTGATTGAAACCGATGCGCCATATTTAGCACCTGTACCAAAGCGCGGGGAAATCAATCAACCTAAATTTATTCAATATACTGCCGAAACTATGGCGCGAGTATTGGGGAAGACCCCCGCAGAAATTGAAACTTTAACTGCGGAAAATGCCTACCGTTTCTACCGCATAAAAGTTGATTAAAAACCGCTACATCTTGACACCGCTACTTGTTGTGTTATACTTAACATAACAAAAGGGGAAAATGTCAAATGAAGAAATCTGTTAAATTGGTAATTGTATCTGTCGTTGCTGTGATTGCAGCAACGCTGGCGATTTTAATTCCCATCCGTTTGTCGGCAAGTGCGACCACTCCGGATGAAACAAAGGAACAACCAGTAGCCGGTGACTATGTGGTTTCTTTTGACTTGGGTTATAATGTTGAACATCGAGTTACAACCCAAACGGTTGCCGATGGTGCCTATGCTGAGAGTTCTCAACCCAAACGCGATAACTATGAATTTGTTGATTGGTATCATCGCGGTCAATTATTTGATTTTACAACACCAATTAAAGAAAATATGACACTGTTAGCAAAATGGAACCAAGTTAGTTACACGGTCGAATTTGATACTTGCGGTGGCGATGAAATGGCGACTATGCAAGTTCCTGTTAACCAACAGTTGGACAAAAACAGTTTAATCCCAACTTGGACTAACCACAGTTTCCGCGGTTGGTTCACAGACGCCGGTTACACGCAAATCTTTGATTTCAGCGCCGATGTTAATAACAGTAACTTGAAACTGTATGCATTGTGGGACTGGAAAGTTGAGTATCAATTTTTATTAAACAAAGATAAAACTGCGTATTCGTTAGTTTCAATCCATGAAGACAGTCAAAATGGCACTGGTATTGCAGTTATTACTTTACCGAGTGAATATCAAGGTTTGCCGGTAACCGCGGTATCCGATTCTGCATTTGAAAATTGCACAACTTTGCAATCCGTGGTTATTCCCGACAGTTATCAATCAATTGGTAAATCGGCTTTCGCTGGTTGTAGTAGTTTGGAAAAAGTTGTCATTGCTGATTCAGTTACCACAATTGACGCATTCGCTTTTAACCAATGCTTAAGCTTGAACCAAGTTGAATTATCAAAAAATTTACAAAGCATTGGCCGTTGCGCTTTTCGTAAATGTGAAAGTTTGGTTACAATTGTCATTCCGGCAAGCGTAACCCAAACCGGCGACCATTTATTTACTGGCGCTAATCAATTAACTATCATCACTTGTGAAGGCGTTATCGGTGAAGGCTGGAATCCAAATTGGAACGGTAGCACCGCAAATGTCATTGAAGCAAATAATTAAAATCAAAAAGCAGTCCGGAAAGCGGGCTGCTTTTGTTTTTCTTTTGTTGAAAGTGTTTCTTTGGTTTGAGTTTATCTTGTGCAAAATAAACTATCTTATACTAATATAGTGTGCTAAACTGTTCAAGTGGAATTTGAGTACAAAAAATCTCTTGGACAAAACTTTATTTATGATCTTGGCTTTTTGCGTGGTTTAGTTAAAAAACTTAACGTCCAAGCCACGGATACCGTAGTGGAGGTCGGTGCTGGTGCTGGAACTTTGACGCAAACTTTGGCAGAAACGGGGTGCCATTTATACAGTGTGGAAATCGATAAACGGTTGCAACCGATTTTGACCCAACGTTTACAAGCATATTCAAATGTTGAATTAACCTTTGCCGATGCTATGCAATATGATTTTTCGGCGTTGCCACCATTCCGTTTGATTGCAAATGTGCCTTATTACATTACGACACCGTTAATTATGCAATTTTTGGCTTTACCAAATTGTCGCGAATTAAATGTTTTGGTGGCGGAAGAAGTTGCAGAACGCATTGTTTCGCCACACGGAACCGCGCTTTATGGTGCCTTATCGGTCAGTTGTCAACTGTTGGCGGATTGTCGAATCTTAACCAAAGTTCCGCGCACCATGTTTACACCAGTCCCGAAAATTGATAGTGCGTTTGTCTGCTTAAAAAAGAACGGACAGCAAATGGATAAAAACATGGAACACCTATTAAAAGGTGTTTTTGCCGCTCGTCGCAAAACCATGCTGAATGCTTTGTCAAGTGCGTTATCCTTAGATAAAGAAAAGACAGCCGAAATTCTAAACCAAGCTGGAGTAGCGGTAACGTTGCGACCGGAGCAAGTCACTCCGACACAATTCGCCACAATTTGCGCAATTTCTCAGAAATATTGTTAAATTGTTTTGTTATATTGTCGTAATGGCAGTTTTAATAAAAAACATTATTCTTTACGACCGCACAGGCGCAGTGGCGGGCTATTTGGAAATTCGACCTATGGAACAAGGCACGCATTTGCGATTAAAACATTCTTTGACCGCCAAAGGCTTAATGTTGTCCATGGTCATTGATGGTGTTAATAAAGTCTTAAAAGTTACGGGCAATTTAACCGAATACGACTTGCAAACATCAATTGATTTAGAATACGAAATCTTTGTTTGTCTTGTTCAACAAAAAGAGCAAGAAATGATTTCGTTGGCCAGTGGTGCAATTAACCTCAATCATTTGAAAGGTCAACAAGCCGTAGCTGAAATCGACCACGCAATAAAAAAGATTTGCAGTGTTGATGCCGACGGACACGGTGAATGTGAAAAGTGTCCATATCGCGAATACTTTTTCAAACAAGCAGAGTAGTATTGTGTCCGCCACCTTTTTTAGCGCGAAAGATTGCCAAGTAGATACCTTTGTTATTGGCTACTAATTTAATTGTCTTAATGCGAAAATTATTATTTTCAAAAATAGTTACGGCTTTAGCTAATTGGTTGGCGGGGTAACAGAAATAAACAGTGCCACCATATTTTAGGTTGCGGGTACATAACAAAGCCAAATCTTCCAACGTTAAACTGTCGTCATGACGGGCTTGGCTGACGTTAGTGTTTTGTGCTTTTTTACCGGTCGTAAAGTACGGTGGATTGCAAACAATCACGTCCGCGGTATTTGCATTGATAATTGTATGTAATGCGCGTGCATCTGCATGTAAAGCCGTAAAATGTGTTGCACTAAGTTTGTCTTGGTTAATTGTTAAATTCTTTTCCATTTGTTTGACAGCTTCGGCATTGATATCGACACTAATCATTTCGCGCGGTTGATGGTCATAAGCAATCAATAAAGTCAGTACGCCCGTACCACAGCCAACATCAATCACGCGGTCGTCTTTTTTACATGTAACGAACTTGGCCAATGCAACCGCATCGCTGGAAAGTTTATAAAGGTTGTCGGGTTGTTCAATCAGCAAACCTTCGTCGTTCAAATATTCCATCGCTTAAAAATACCACGGAACACGTTTGTTTTCAACCGCTTTCCTCGGTTTAGCGGTTTGCGTATTTTTATTTGGCAAGCGTAGTTCAACTGCATTGCTTTCACGCGGGTTGTCGCCGTTGATACTGGCAGTTACTGTGTAGTTGTTGACCGCTTGTGGTACTTTGTCGGTGTAAGTGTAAATACCACTTTGGTTGCGAATAACTGATTGTAATGTGGAGTTTTTGTAAATTTCGTAAGTTTGGTGTGGTTGAACTGGGAACCAAAGTACGGCTTCGTTTTTATCATTTAAACGACCGTCTAATGTGGTCGGCGCTGTAATTAAATAATTTTCCGAAACGGTGTTTGGTTGATAGCGTGTTGAAAACAAAGCCTTGGTGGTTTCGTATTCTGGGGTAGCCAAATTAGCTAATTTAATTTGACCTTGTTTGTAATCTAAACTGTCTAAGCCAATTGTTTTTACGCTGGCAGGTTGTGAAAAATGTAGGTCTGGATTACTGATAACGCTGTGAATTTGTTTTGCGGCATTGGCTAGGCGACCGCCTCCGTTGTCGCCATGTGGTAAGTCGTCTTCGGGTTTCATGCTGGCGTTACCGTGCCAAACTAATAAAACATTTTCTGGCGTATAAGAAACCAAAGTTGCGTCCGTATTTGTTTCGGCGTTTTCGCGTTCAGTAGTTCCAGTCTTGGCAGCAATTTCCATGTTCAATGTTGCTAATTTGCGCGCCGTACCTTTGCGAGCAGTATCTACCAACATGTCTGTTAATAAATAAGCGGTATCTGGCGCTACGGCTTGTGGGGCATAGTTATATTTGTTGGTCAAATCAAAATACACTGTTTGACCTTTGCGGTCGCGAATTTCACGCACGAAACGAGCAGGTGCGGTCTTGCCTTGATTGGCAATAGTTTGATAACCACTTGCTAATTCTAAAAATGTTGTACCCGTGTTGGTGTTACCCAGTGCCATGGATAAATTTTCATCTTGCAAATTAAAGCCCATTTTGTTGGCAATGTTGGTTGCGTTATTAATTGTAGTAGCTTGTAAAACTTTGACCGCGGGAATGTTATAACTGTGCATGATTGCGTCGCGTACCGAAACCATACCATGGTATTTACCGTCTGAATTTTTAGGATTGAATTCAGCATCAATCAATGGACTGTCATCGATCAAAGTTGCGGGTTGCACAATGCCTAATTCTAACGCTGGAGCATAAACCAGTAACGGCTTCATTGCACTGCCAAAATTGCGGCGTGCATTAAGCAGTGTTGGGATCGAAGTCCATAATGCTTTGACTTGACCGTTGGGTGCCGAAAGCAAGGCAAATTTTTCGCCAGTTAAATTGTATTCTGGATTATTCATTGCATCATACAAAAGTTGTTGTTTGTCAGGTTCGTAATATGTATCAATTTGGTAACCATAATTGATAATATCGTTTTCGCTTAAATTCAAAATTTTTGATGCTTCTTTTAATGCCATGTTTTGGTAATTAGTGCCTAACCAGAGATTATCTGGCGTTTGAATTGTTAATGCTTCATGCAGTCCAGCTTGTAAATCTTCGTCCGAAATTAAACCTTGATTATGCATTAAATGTAAAATTAAATGTGCACGTCGTTTGAAATTATCGTGGTGCATAATTGGGTCATATCTACTAGGATTTTTAATAATTCCCGCCAAGCCCGCGCCTTCCGCTAATGATAATTCAGCAGGTGTTTTGTGAAAGTATAATTCACTGGCATTTGCAATTCCGTAAGCGTTATTGCCGAAATAAATTGCATTTAAGTATAATTCAATAATTTGGTCTTTATTGAAATTTTGTTCGACCTTTAAGGCTAAAACTGCTTCACGTAATTTTCGTTGTAAAGTCTTTTCATTGGTCAGATAGGTATTTTTAACCAACTGTTGCGTAATTGTACTGGCGCCTTCCTTGGAGTAACCTGCAACAATGTTATTGGCTAAGGCTTTACCAATTCGCGGTAATGATAAGCCGTGATGCTGATAAAATGTCCGATCTTCTACGGCAACAAAAGCCTTCACGGTATTGGGGTTGATTTGTTCTAAGGAACAGTACTGAATATTGTTATGTGCGTTAATAACTTGTTGTGTACTGTCGTAAAAGGTTGCAGTTTGTGCCATGGTAGTTAGACGGTTAGTATCTAATGTTTCACTGTGCCAAATTAAAGCAAAAGCCACGCTGCCTGCTGTAACCAGCAATAAAGCGATTACAATAATTGTTAAAAAAAATTTACGCACAAATTTTATTGGTTTGGACACAGATTATTTTGTGTTAAACTATCTTATTCTATGAAATTTGTACTAAAGAATTATGGGTGCCAAATGAATGTAAATACTGCGCATAAAATTACGCAGCAACTTTTGGCGGCAGGGCATACGATTGCCGAAACGGACGAAGAAGCCGATGTCATTATTTTTAACACCTGTTGCGTACGTAACACGGCGGAGCAAAAAATTTTGTCACATATTGCCTTGGCAAAACAATTGAAGCAATTCAATCCAGATTTGAAAATTGCCGTGATTGGTTGTTTGTCAGCGAAACGTAAAATTCAAGGCGTGGATATTTTACTCGGTACAGATAATGCTTTGGACGTGGTGGAAAAGTTGGGCGTTGCTATGCAAACTTTGCCTGCTGAACAAGGCGCGACCGCCTATATCGATATCACGTACGGCTGCGAAAATTATTGCAGTTATTGTATTGTACCGTTTGTGCGTGGTAAGTTGCGCATTCGTCCACGTGAAGAAATTGTTGCCGAATTTGACCAAGTTAAAGACAGCGCCAAGGATATTTTCTTGCTTGGACAAAATGTTAATGCATATCCAGATTTCCCAGGACTGCTCAGTGAGTTGGCGCAAAAAGACGGTAATTTTACTTTGCATTTTTTGTCGGCACATCCGAAAGATTTTGATGTCGAAACAATTAAAGTGATGGCAAAATATCCCAAAATAGCCCACGATGTTCATTTGCCAATGCAATGCGGTTGTGATAAAATCTTAAAGTTAATGAACCGCAAATACACAATGGCGGACTATCTGGAAAAGATTCGTCTGTTACGGGAGTATATGCCGGATATCCATATTACGACTGATATCATTTGTGGCTTCCCAGGTGAAACCGAAGAAGATTTCGCGGAAACCGTACAAGCGGTAAAAAACATCAAGTTTAGCGCGGCTTACATTTTCCCGTACAGTAATCGTACTGGAACCGCGGCCGATAAAATGCCTAACCAAATCCCGTTCCGTACGCGTAAAGCACGTGCCACGAAGTTGGTTGAAATCATGCGAAAAATGTCGTAAAATGCAAAAGTTAAAGGAGTGTAAATTATGGCTCTATCGCCAGCTATGAAGAAATACCTAGAATTGAAAGCACAATATCCTGATTGTATTGTGTTTTATCGTCTAGGTGATTTTTATGAAATATTTTTTGATGATGCGAAAAATGTTTCGTCAGCAATTGGTTTAACATTGACTGGTCGTTCTTGTGGCTTAGAAGAAAAAGCACCAATGTGTGGTGTGCCGTATCATGCCGCAAATTTGTACATAAAAAAATTGGTTGAGTTGGGGTACAAAATTGCGATTGCCGAACAGTTGGAAGAACCCAATGGTAAAACATTGATTAACCGTGATGTTATTCGCGTAATTACCAGTGGTACTGTTATTGACGATGCCATGTTAAACGCTGACAGTAATAACTTTATCGCCAGTATTTATGAACAGGAAAATCAAACCGAAGTTTATGTTGCTTGGGCGGATATTATGACAGGTGAGTTCTATGTAGCTAAATTCGACAGTTATGATAATGCAACTTCGCGTATTCGTCCCAAGGAAGTCATTACCAAAAAACATTTTGGCTATGCTTTCGTGTATAAACAAGCCAGCCAAACGGTAAAAAAATATTTCAATATAAATACTACGCAGGTTTTTGATATTCCCGAAGATTCGCCGTTGGTAAATGCAGCTGGCGCTTTGTTGGAATACCTTTTAATGACCGCCAAAAATAAATTATCTAACATTACCAAAATCACTTTAATGCGCGATGATAATTATATGGTCTTGGATAAGATTGCGCGCGATACTTTGGAAATTGTTTCGTCATATCGCAACAATACCAAAGCTGGCAGTTTGCTGTCCGTAATGGATAAAACAAAAACTCCGATGGGTGCACGTATGTTGGCGGAATGGGTAACTGCGCCGTTGAAAAAATCTGATTTAATTCTTGAACGTCAAGATGCGGTGCAAGAATTACTTGATAATTCTAACGCATGCCAAAACTTACGTGAAATTTTATCCAAGTTTGGCGATTTGGGGCGTTTCTGTGGTAAGATTGCCAATGGTAATGTTAACCCCAAAGATATGTTGGCGTTCGCCGATGGTTTGGCTTTGGTAGGACAAGTCAAAACTTTTTTAACAGAAAATTGTCATACGGCATTGTTAAATAAATTCAGTGAACAATTGAACCCGTTAGACGATTTACGTAATTTATTATTGCGCGCAATTAAACCTGAACCTAATACAATTCTTAGTGAAGGTAATTACATCAAAGAAGGCTTTAATGAGAAGTTGGACGAATTGCGCAATGCGGGCTCTTTGAGTAAAAACTGGTTATTGACTTTGGAGGCAAAAGAGCGTCGAGAAACTGGTGTGGAAAAATTAAAAGTCGCATACAATCGCGTGGCAGGTTATTATTTTGAAATGCCGTTAAATGCGATGAAGCAAGTTCCATACCGTTTCATCCGCAAGGGTAGTACGTTAAATACGGAACGTTTTACAACCGATGAATTACGCGAAATTGAAAGTAAAATTCTTAGCGCGGCTAGTGATGTGATTCGTTTGGAACAATCAATTTTTGCTGAGGTTGTTGCAACTGTCCAACAACAAATTACCGCAATTCAACAAGACGCGACCGCAATTGCTAACATTGATGTTTTAGCAGATTTAAGTTACTTGGCTTTGAAAAATCAATGGGTACGTCCAGAAATTAATACCAATGGTGTTTTGCATTTAGAGAATGCTCGTCATCCTGTTTTGGAAAGTGTTTTACCTATCAACGAATTTGTGGCGAACGACTGTGTGTTGGACAATGAAAATAACACTATGTTAATTACAGGACCAAACATGGCGGGTAAGTCAACCTTTATGAAAACCGTGGCTTTGAATGTGATCATGGCACATTGCGGTTCGTTTGTGCCGTGTTATCGTGCCAAAGTTTCATTAACTGACCGTGTCTTTACGCGTGTTGGTGCCAGCGATGACATGATGACGGGTAAATCAACCTTTATGGTAGAAATGAACGAAGTTTCTAATATCGTTCATAATGCTACTAAGAACAGCCTGTTGTTATTGGACGAAATTGGACGCGGTACAGGTACGAACGATGGTTACGCGTTGGCTAAGGCAATTTTACAATATATTATTGAAAAGATTGGCAGTAAAACTTTGTGCGCAACCCATTTCCATGAGTTGATTGAGTTAGGTCGTACTTATCCACAAGTGCAAAATTACAAAGTTCTGACATCTAATCTCAATGGTCAAATCATTTTCCTGCACAAAGTTGTTAAAGGCGAAGAACAAAACAGTTTTGGTGCCGAAGTTGCACAGCTGTCAGGTTTGCCAGATGAGATTATTCAGAACGCAAAAAAGATTATGAAAGAAAGGGAAGCAAATGAAAATCATTAACATATTACCACCTGTTATTTATAACCGCTTGGCGGCTGGCGAAGTTGTTGAAAATCCAGCTTCGATTGTGAAGGAGTTGTTGGAAAATTCGTTAGACGCGAACGCAAAGCAAATTACTGTTCAAATTGTGAATGGTGGCATTGATGAAATTATTGTCGCCGACGACGGGGAAGGTGTGGCTGAAAGTGAATTGCCCAAAGTTTTTATGCCACACGCGACCAGTAAAATTGCCAAAGCCGAAGATATAGATAATATTACCTCACTGGGTTTTCGTGGGGAAGCGTTGGCTTCAATTTCTGCGGTAGCTAAGGTGACTTTTACATCTAAAACCGAAAGCCAAGAATACGCGGTTGCAATTAACCAAGACAACGAAACGCAATATACTGGTGGCAATCGTGGTACCACGGTGCGTGTATCTAATTTATTTTATAACACACCAGCGCGTAAAAAATTTTTGCGTAGTGCTAACGTCGAAAAAAATCATGTCACGCAAATTATTCATGAAATTATTTTTGCGCATCCAGATTTGCAGTTGCGTTATTATGTCGATAATCGTTTGATTTTGGACTATCGTGCACAAGGTTTAAGTGCGGCTATGCAAATGATTTACAACATTGATGCATCGCATTTAGTGGCGGTTAATGATAAAACTGAAAATCTAGCTGTGAACGGTTATGTATCTGATTTGAGTTTGTCCAAAATTAACAAAGACCGTCAAGTTGTTATTATCAATGGACGTGTGGTTAATGGCGGAATTATTTCGTCCACGATTAACGAAGCCATAAGTCACTATTTGCCAATGAAAGAATATCCGATTTTTGTACTTAATTTTAACGTAGCGACCGACCGTGTAGATGTCAATGTTCATCCACAAAAACGTGAAGTGCGTTTTGAAGATCGTGATTTAATTATTGGCTTTGTGCGTAGGGTGATTCATACCACAATGGAACAATTTTTCTTGAAACAGGTTTCTAAGTTGACACAACCTGCATCTGTCGTACAATCTACAACACCAACTGCGCCACAGCTACAACCAAATGTAAATACTCAGCCCGCGGTGACTAATACACCGTATGTCGCGCCAGTAGATGTCAATAATTCGGTTAATCCAATGTCTGTAAATTCACAACCGTTGCCATTTAGTGGTCATTCATTTAATCCGAATCAAACCGAAGCTGCGACTGTTATGATTAAATCTTTAGATGTGTTGGGGGGTAAAAACAATTTGATTGAATCAGCACCGAACATTTTAAACCATATGGTTTTTAATCAACCATTAAGCGGTACCCAAACCAACGCTTTGTCGCAAAATGCGTTTGTAATTATGGGACAAATTTTTGATACTTATTTATTAGTGAGTACCAGTGATTCACTTTTGGTTATCGACCAACACGCGATGGCAGAACGTATCAACTATGATAAATTCCGTGCCGAAGTCGACAGTCATTCAATTCAATCACAAATGCTTTTGACACCGTTAGTTATTAACGTAACACCTAAAGAGATGGAGCGCTTTTTGGAATTAAAATCTTTGTTGTTGAACTTTGGTTTTGATTGTGATGAATTTGGTTCTGATGCAATTCGTGTTTCCGCTGTGCCTGCTATGATGATACATGCTTCGTTGAAAGATTTTATTACGGTATTGTTAAACGAAAAAGCAGTGGTCAACGAAAATTTGAGTGAACTGATTCAGCATCGTGTTGCGACCGCAGCATGCAAAGCCAGTATTAAAGCTGGGCTTACTTTATCGCATGAACAAATTGATATGCTTTTGAAGAATTATTTTACGACCAAAAATGTACCATTATGCCCGCATGGACGTCCAATTATGTTGGTGTTTTCACAAAGTAAATTGGAAAGTCTGTTTGCTAGAAAGTAACAAACATGATAAACTATTCTTTATATGGAAGAATTGGGAACTGTTGTGCCTACACCCGAAACCGTCTTTACTAATCAAAGTCGGGTGACTGTTAATGCTTATAAACGTAAATTTACCAAGACATGGAAAAAGAATCCGCCAACCAGTCCAGAACGTTATAAACCGAATTTGAAAACGGGCTTGACGGCAACGCAAGTTAAAAGCCGTATTGATGAATGTTTGGTAAACTATACTAAACGCGGTACAACCAAATCTGTCAGTGCAATTTTATTGACCAATATTTTTACTTTTTATAACCTTTTAGCTTTGATTATTGGTGCCATTTTGATTTATACCATGTTGGTTTTGCAACCAAAAATTCCAGCTGAATATTTTGCTAAAAACGAAGATGGAACCAGATTAATTAACCCCATTCAGCCGACCAGCTTATTATTCCTTGTAATCTTTGGAGTTAATATGATTATTGGTATTGTCCAAGAATTGCGCGCTAAGTTTACCATTGAAAAATTAACCTTGGTTGCATCATCCAAAGTTACGGCTTGGCGTGAAGGTCAGAAACAGGTTATTGTTCCGTCTGATTTGGTTTTGGACGATATCGTTTTGTTGTCGGCAGGGGGACAAATCCAAGCCGATGGTGTTTTATTAGAAGGTATTGTAGAAGTAAACGAAAGTTTATTGACAGGCGAATCAGTACCTGTACAAAAAAAGCCCGGCGACAGATTGTTGGCTGGTTCTTTTGTGGTTAGCGGTACTGGTAAATATCACGTTGATAAAATTGGTAAAGATAACTATATTCAAAGTATTGCTAATACAGCAGGTCGTTATGTTGCGCCACGTTCTGAATTGTTCAAATCGTTAAAATCAATTATCAAAATCATTGGTGTGTTTATCGCTTTTTTGACCATGGCTTTAATTACTATGCAAATTATCGTCACCGAAGATTTGGCTCCGCATAATATTTTGCAAATTATTTCACAAACCAGTGGTGCCATCTTGGGAATGATTCCAGCAGGTATGTTCTTGCTGTCGTCCATGGCTTTAATGGTTGGTGTCATTAACTTGGGCAAAGAAAATACTTGGGTTCGCGAATTGTACTGTATCGAAATGTTGGCACGTGTCAATACATTGTGCTTGGATAAAACAGGTACAATTACCGACGGTACCATGAAAGTTATTGATGTTGTCGCGATTAAAAACGAAGGTAAAAAAATGGATTTCAATCGTGTGATGTCGTCAATGTTGTTTGCTTTGGAAGATAACAACCAAACCTCTTTGGCGTTAAAAGATTATTTTGGACAAGAATGTGCTTATAAAGTTCGTAAAATTTTGCCATTCTCTTCGGCGCGTAAAATGTCGGCAGTAACTTTTGGTGCCGGATTGGGAACTTTTGTGATGGGCGCGCCAGAATTCATTTTTAATGATATGAGCGCAAAATTAAATACTGTCATTAATAAATTAACCAGCCAAGGTTATCGTGTTCTAGGAGTAGGGCGTTGCTCTGGCGAAATTAAAGACGATACTTTACCAGGCACTGTATCGCCTGTGGCTTTAATTACTTTACAAGACAATATTCGCCGTGAAGCGCCACAAACAATTAAATGGTTTGCTGATAACGGTGTTGATATTCGAATTATTTCTGGTGATAACCCAATTACAGTTAGTGAAGTTGCGCGTCGTGCTGGTGTGGTTGGTTCGGAAAAATATATATCTTTACACGGCTTATCTAATAATGAAGTCCGTACTGCGGCTAAGAAATATACAATTTTCGGCCGTGTTACGCCAGAACAAAAATTGCTATTGATTAAAGAATTCAAAAACAATGGTCGCATGGTTGCAATGACTGGTGACGGTGTTAACGATATTTTGGCTTTGCGTGAAGCTGATTGTTCAATTGCAATGGCGTCTGGCAGTGAGGCAGCCCGTAATGTTTCGCAATTGGTTTTGTTGGATAGTAATTTTTCCAGCATGCCGAAAGTTGTATTGGAAGGTCGACGCGTCGTTAATAACGTGCAAAAATCTTCTTCGTTGTTTTTGTTTAAAACTTTGTTGACTATTATGTTGACATTTGTTTGTATTTTCTTTAATAAAGGCTTGTATTTCTTCGATACTACCAATTTGTTAATTTTGGAAAGTATGGTTATTGGTATTCCAGGTTTTATGTTAGCATTAGAGCGGAATAGTCAACAGATAAAAGGAAAGTTTATGTTTAATATTTTGAAAACTTCACTTTCCGCCGCAATTGTTGCTGTATTGTTTGTTGTTACATTAATGATTTTCCGTTTCTTTGGTATTTTTGGTTTGCAATTTGAAGAAGATCCGCATGGAGCAATTTTCCGCACGATGACGATTTATGCCGTATTGACAACTGGTTTTGCAATGTTGTACCGCATGATTCGTCCAGTTAACGTTTTCCGCGGAATTATGTATGTCGTTGTCGTGGTTTTGTCGTTATTCTTAATTGGTTATTTCCCCGATTTGTTTGGTATGGTCCAATTGACCAATGAAGTTCATTATTTAATGGTCATGTTGATGGTCTTCATGGGTTATGCCTTGACCGCGTTGTTTGATGGTTTGTTATCGCAAATTAAATTAACAACTGGTAAAAATTCGTAAAAATGTTTTACAAAACTGTAAAAAATTATTAAACTGTCTATATGAGTTACGAATTAGAAACTGCTGTTGAATTAAAGACAACTAAACAAGTGGAAGATGTCTTCGGTGACCCGCCGGTAGTAAACATTAAGGTCGTCGGTGTCGGTGGGGGCGGATGTAACAGCGTTAACCGTATGTTGGAAGCTGGTGTTAATTTGCCAGGTGTAGAATTTATTGCGATTAATACCGATAAGAACGCTTTGTCGGTCAACTTGGCTCCGCAAAAGTTGTGCATTGGTCAAAAGACTACTCATGGTTTTGGCGCGGGTACCCGTCCTGAGGTTGGTCAAAAAGCCGCCGAAGAAAGTGCGGACGAAATTCGTGCAGCTATTGAAGGTGCTGATTTATTATTTATTACCGCAGGTATGGGCGGTGGAACTGGTACTGGTGCAGCTCCAGTTGTTGCAATGTTGGCTAAGGAAATGGGTATTTTGACCGTAGCCGTTGTAACTAAACCGTTTAATTTTGAAGGTAACCACCGTATGTTGAACGCGGAAATTGGTATTGAAAACTTGTCCAAATTCGTTGATGCGTATGTTGTCGTTCCAAACCAAAAATTGATTGAACATTCTTCAATTAAAACCACATTTTTAGATGCCTTCAAAATGGCTGATGAAGCTTTGCGCCAAGCGGTTATTGGCTTGTCCGAAGGTATCGTTAATCCAATTTTGGTCAATGTCGACTTTGCCGATGTTAAAGTTGTTTTGGGTGATGCTGGTATGGCTCATATGGGTGTTGGTCGCGCACAAGGTCAAAATCGCGTTTTGGAAGCAATTAAACAAGCAGTTGCCAGTCCATTAATCGAAACCAGTATCAGTGGTGCAACTCGTTTGATTATGTGTATTAAGGGCGATAAATCTTTACCGCTGTCCGAAGTTTCCAGTTATGTTACCATGGTCCACAACTTGGTTCATGAAAATTGCAACATTAAATGGAGTGTGGATTTGAACGACAAATATGGTGACATGGTTGAAGTCTTAATCATCGCTTCTGGTTTCTCACCGAATCAAAACACTAACCATAAAGGTGTTGACGATTTGGAAAAACCACAAATGCCAACCGAACAACCAGTAGCCGAAACTCCATCATCTGAAAAAACTAAGGGCAAACCGCCGTTTTTGGGCTTTTTCAAAAACTTTAAAAAGTAATTGTTGACTTGTATTGTCCAGTTTTGTTATAATAAGCGCATTATTGCTGTGTTTGGATTGAAATATTCTTACTCGGCTTTAATCATAAAAGGAGGATGTCACAGAAAATGACACAAAACGAAATCGCAGAAATCGTTAAAAAATTTGGTAAAAAGGAAGGGGATACTGGCAGTCCAGCGGTTCAAATCGCTTTGTTAAGCAAGCGTATTGAAGAATTGACCGAACATTTGAAGGTTCACAAACAAGATAAACACAGTCGTCGTGGTTTGACCTTAATGTTGGGTAAACGTAAACGCTTGTTGGACTACGTTGAAAAAACTGACCTTAACGCTTATCGCGAATTAAAGAAACAATTAGGTTTGCGTTAATTAAAAATGCCCCGTTGTTGCGGGGCTTTTTTATTGCAATTTTACTGACAAAGGAATGGCAAATCTACAATAAAATTTCATTTGTGTTAGTTTGCAATAGGTTTGTCAGTAAAAATCCGATAAAAAATATGGTCCGTTAGTAAATCAAATTTGATTGAAAGCGGACTTTTTTATGTGCCAATTTCAATCTTGAAAGGGGCAGCAGAATGGCAAAAGGAAAAATATTGGGCGTATTTGACAAACCCAAGTTTGCAAATAAGGATAAGGTTTCCATACTAAGGAAACAAATATCCGATAAACAAATTTTCATTGATGATTTACCCAAAGATGTATTGGAGAACCTGTTGCAATGCGCAATCGCAAGAATTGACCGAAATGAAAATGGTGGCGAAGGCGATGAGCGCGATTTCAAAGATTTATGGTGCGACCAAGAATTCATTGTCGATGAATTATTTGAAGAACTTGAAAAAGAAGTAAAGGCAGGCTGTTATGAATAACAAAAAGGAATTGACTAAGCCAATAACATTTAGGCTTACGGAAACGATGTACGGAAATATTATTGCAGAAGTTGACCGATTAAACCTTCGCAAAATGAGTGATGTGGTTCGTAAAGCGGTTGCCGAATATTTTGACAATCACAAAAAAGAAATCGAAGGAGACAAGAAATGAATAAAGTCGAACACAAGGTCGAGTGCTGTGTAATTCCCAGTTACATC
Organism: Clostridia bacterium; assembly: GCA_045597505.1. Lineage (GTDB taxonomy): Bacteria > Bacillota > Clostridia > Christensenellales > UBA1242 > RGIG8050. The sequence continues at coordinate 62,806 of JAZLKE010000034.1, forward strand.
TTGCTGGATACTGAATTAACTTCCGGAGAAAAAGAGCAGTTGATACAAGCCGCTCTTGAAAATGGAACTGGAATGGTACACGAAAGTGATGTGTTAGCTATGAAGGCAGCAAAAAAAACAAAAGGGGTTAAATCATGGAAGAATTAACTAACCAACTTGGCTATTACTGTGTAATCCCAGCGCCCATTATGAGAGACGGTGGTTTGTCGTCTGATGAAAAAATTCTTTATGGCACAGTTTCTGGTATGGCGCGCGAAAAAGGGTATTGTTGGGCAGGCAATGATACTTTGGCCAAAATTTTTCCAGACAAGGAAGGTAAACCAAAAGATGAAAGGACGATTCGCCGTTGGTTAAACCATTTGGAAGAAGTTGGTTATATAAAACGCACACTTATTTATTTTGAAAATACTAACCAAATCAAAGAACGCCGTATTTATTTAACCGGGAAATGTACACCAGTTCCCGAAGGAGATTTATACAATGAGTAATTATTGTTTTAATTTTGTCCGTACCCCTGGGGGCACCAGTGTCCCCACCCCTACGGACATTTCCGCCCGTACCCCTGGGGGCATGAATGTCCTAGATATAATAATAACGCGTGCGTTATATGTATTGAATTTATATTTATTATTACACAAGAGAAACAATAGGGGAGTTTTTGAAGAACTAGCCATAGCCAGAAAATTCCGACACGGCGAATTTGAGAAAAAGGCGGTGGCCGCCATGTAAAATTTTTTTTCTTGTGTTCTCTAAAAGCAGCCCGAAGAAAACGAAGTCCGTCCAGGGCAGACGGCAAAAAGGAAACAAAAACAATGAACAGATTTGATTTTATTGGAAATTTGACAAAAGACGTTGAGCTGGGTAAGGCCGGTGAAGTGTCGTTGGCGCGCTTTATGCTGGCGGTAAACCGACCATACAAAAACAAAGAAGGCAAGTACGATGCCGACTTTATCCAACTGAAAGCCTGGCGTGAAGCTGGCGAAACTATTGCGAAGCACGTAAAGAAAGGCGACAAGCTACGCGTTGAAGGTCGTGTTGAAACTTCGACCTATGAAAAAGACGGTGAAAAACAATACAGCACAGAATTTATTGTTACCGGCTTTGAATTTTTGAGCAGCAAAAAAGCTGAACCGGAGTCGAAATGATTTCAAACATGGCGCCTATCGTCTTCCCCGACGAAATCGAAGTAGCTGAAAGAATGGCAAAGAGAAAAGCACAAGAAGAAAAAATGGCCAATTATTTCGGCCAACCAAAAACTGAAACCGAAGATGATGCCGATGAAGTCATTGTAGTGGAGAATCCAGATGAACTATAAAGAGAAAATCGAATTTGAACGCCAACAAATAGCCGACCGTATTTTGGAAGAAATCCAAAACAACACTTTGGAATGGAGTCGTGGTTGGCACGGATTGGATAACGGCGCAGCAGTTAATGCTAAAACCGGCAAAAGGTACAATGGCACCAACTTAATTGCTTTGTATATCCAAGCCAAAAAACAAGGTTACAAAGACCGACGTTGGCTAACTTTTAACCAAGCAAAAGAACTTGGCGCACAAGTTAAAGCTGGTGAAAAATCCACAAGAATTTTTCATTGGAATGAATACGATGTAAAAACTAAATCTGAACCGAATTGGAAAGAAATCAATAAATTATCCAAAGATGACAAAGAACAGTATATTCTCGACAATATTCGATACAGCATTAGTTTACACAGTGTTTTCAATGCGGAACAGTGCAGTGGCTTGAAAGAATATGTGGCGCCAAAATTAAGCGCCAAAGAAATGGCCGAGCAAAACGAAAAGATTGAACGTGTGATTGCCAACAGTGCAGCACCGGTACTGTATGACAGTGAGAACCGGGCGTATTATTCCACCAAGGAAGACAAGATTCACCTACCGGCGATTGAAATTTTCAAAACCAAAGACGATTACTACGCAACAGCTTTGCACGAAATTGCACATTCGACCGGCCACGCAAGCCGATTAAACCGTGATATGTCCGGTGAATTTGGCAGCGAAAAGTACGCCAAAGAAGAATTGCGCGCGGAGTTTGCGTCATTGTTTATACAAAACGAGTTGGATCTAAACATTGACGGCAAGCACTTTGAGAACCATTCGGCTTATATCCAAAATTGGACCGAAGCAATTCAAGAAGACAAAAATGTCCTTTTTAACGCAATTAAAGACGCCGGTGATATTGCGACGTATGTTCGCGAACATTACGCTGAGCAAGAAAACACAAAGAAAAATGAAGGAGAAGTTATGGCAGAAGAACAAACAAAAACCGATGAAGAACGATTAGAGAAAATTCTAAAAGAACGAAACCTAAATGAAGATAAAAGTTTTGCAAAAGATACTGATTATTTTGGTTTTGGAAGTTTAGATGCGCTTGAAAAAGAACATAAATCTGGCTACATTACTAATGTAATAAAAAGCTACAGTGATTGGGCCGATGAAAGTGGCCGCCGTGCTGCTAGTGATTTGAGCGATGAAGAATTTGAATTTGTCCAGAAACATTACCAATTTGGTGATATGCCAGATGATGTCATTAACAAAATCGTTAATGAAGACAATAACTACTTCAAAAACAAAAACATTGAAGCTTACAAGTTTACGGCATACCAAACTGTCCTTGCTAACTTAAAAGAAAAACAAGCGATGCCGGAACAAGCAGTGGTGGAAGAAAAGAAAACACAAGAAAAAAATAAAATTGAACCGCTGGAAATTCACCACGCAACTGAAAAAGCAGTCTTGGTTAAATTAGCGATTGCTGGTGAAGAAAAGCTAAAAGACACTTGGTGGCCAAAATCACGAGTTGATTTAGACAAAGACGAAAAGAACGTTGTGGCGATTGATAACTACTTGCAAAAGCAATATGGCAATGTTTTATCCAAACAAGCCGAAATTACAGCAGCCGCAGTGGGGAAGAGTGTTGCCACTGAACAACCGAAGTTGTCCCCAATGGAATATGCGCAAAAGATGAACAATATGCGCTTGGATAACTTGGCCAAAAATGTGCCGGCTGAAATGAAGGCATTGCCAAACTGGTGTGTTTTGAAAATTTACAAAGACAAAGCAACTGGTACTACCAAAAAATTCATTGTTAATGCAAACAATCCACAAGGTGGCTGGGCTAAACACAATGACCCAAGTAACTGGACAACTTTTGACAAAGCAATGGAATATGCAAGAAAGAATAACGGTGCCGGACTTTCTTTTGCGATTAAAGGCAGTGGCTTTAACGCTTTCGATTTGGACCATTGCTATGACAAAGAAACAAAAACCTACAATGAAACCGCTAAAAAGTTTTTGGCCGATTTGCCAAATTCCTATGCCGAACGGTCCGTATCTGGAACCGGCTTGCATATTTTCACCAAGGGTTCCGTTTGTGAAAATGGTAAATACAACGAAGCGCGCGGTGGAGCAGCAGTGGAAGTGTTCGAAACCTGGGGCTTCGTTTCGATGACGGGAAATGTTGTTGATGAACAACACAAGAACCTGGTTGATTTACCTGACGAAGTCAAAAAATCAATCCAAACTGAAATTGGCGAAAAGAAAGTTTACCAAGCGCCAGCGCAAAATCGAAACCAATTCCACAACTATGCGCGAAGCGATAGCGAAGTGATTGATGTAATCCGCAAAAGCAAGAGATCGAACGAGTTCGAGTCATTGATGAACGGTGCGGATTTATGTGGCGACCACAGTCGCAGCGATTTACGCTTAATGGGCATCTTGGCATACTTCACAAATTCTAATACCAACCAAATGGAAACTATCTTCAAACAGAGCAAGCTTTATCGTCCCGATAAAGGTGATTCTTATGTCGAAAGAACGGCCAAATTTGCAGCCAACAATGCAAGCCAACAGGCACGATAAAAAGGGGGCTTGATGATGACGAAATTTGGCCTAAAAAACACGAAAAATAAAGGAAGCGGGATAAGCGGTGACGCACTTTGCCACTTTTTGGCAACTCACCCCGTAGGGGTGGGGAGTGACGCACTTTGACAAGTCTATGCGTCACATTTGCGTCACCTTGTGATGCGACAATTTGGAAACCAAATTTCGTTGAGAAAAATTGAGAAAAAAGGGAGTTAAAAATGGCAACAAAAAACACAAAGAAAAATAAACTTACAGTCCGCTTGGCAGATGCCAAAACGCTGTCACTTTTTAATGAACTTTTAGCAACCAAGGCTTTCCAAAGTCAAAATGTTCTGGCCAACAAAATCATTGATTTTGCAATTAAAGATTTTGCTACAATTTACTTGCCGGGGTACAAGCAAACAAAACAACCAGCAGCTTCGGCGCAACTCGATGCCAAGGCGGAAAGAATGTTAAAACAAATTAAAGCTACCGTTGAAGATACTCATGTGATGTACATGGTGATTGAGCGTATGGTGGCCACTCTTTACAACACCAAAGCAGCTGAACTGAATGGTGAAAAAGTTTCACCGGAAGAATTTGGTACGGGTATGATGACCGATTTACCACCCGAATTCCAAGATATGGAACAGGGAGTTATCCAAGGACGCGTAAGACGTTCGGTGGAAGACGACAAGGGGGTGGACGATGAGTAACAATGTATTGTTTCAAATTAAGTATTCCGCCAAAAATCCACCGCGTAATTTACCGACTGCAAAAAAGCTTGAATACGCCCAAGAGCGACAATTCTTCGATTGGACCGCACCGTACAACTACATTTCGTACACGTTGAACGAGAAAAAAGTGGAGAAGTACAAGGACTTCCAGAGTTATGCCAGCCGTCAAGGCAACCTTGGATTGTTTTGCGGTGACAAGGTTTACACCGAAGAAGATTTGGCCGAAATCAAGGAACAACTGAAAAACACTGGCAGCCATATCTGGCACGGCTTCATTAGTTTTGATGAAGAAACAAGCCCGAAGTTCCAGGTCCAAGAACAAGCAATGCACTTTTTGAAACAGCACTTTACTGATTTCATTAACCGTACACATCTTAACGCCGACAATATTTGTGTGGTGGCTTCGTTGCACCGGGATACATTGCACCGTCATATCCACTTTTCATTTTTTGAGAAGGAACCAACGCACGTGGACAAAAACGGTAAAGTTGGCTATACAACCAAGGGCAACTTCAAACAATCCGTGATTGATAACTGGCTTGTGTCGGCCAATATGGCAGTGGCCGGCAATGATAATTATTACAGCAGCCGTAATGCTGTGATTTCGAAACTAAAAGAAATGAAAGGGGATATTACGGACCAAGAGATGCAATTAAAATTGTTATCTTTGGCAAAGAAATTTCCCAAGGAAGGCCGTTGGTCATACAACAGTGAGAACATGGCCGAATTGCGTCCGGAGATTGACAAGCTGGCCACTTTTATCTTGTGTTCTCAACCAGAAGTAAAAAAACTACACCGAGATTTTTTGCGCGCACTTGCTGAACGTAACAAGAAAGTTGAAGGAATTAAGAACGACAATAAAATTCGTAGCCAGGTTGATTATGTGAAAAACTTACGCAAGGACTACAAAGCCCGTGTGGGTAATTTAGTAATTGACTTGGCCAAGGAAATGCGCAAGCAATACAAGCCAGCATATTACAAGGAAAGCAGCAAGCAAAAAAAATACGAAGCCAGGGATATGCGCCGACATGCGGCCAAGGTTTACCGACAAGCTACTGCCACAAGTGCTTTGTTAAAAATGCTGGGCAACGTGCAGAAAGGTGTACAAGCTGAATTTACCGATACCGTTAAAGATGTTGAGTACATGATGATGCAAGAAATGATGATGCAGGGGGCTAGCGCATGAAATCGAAGAAGCACATCATTTTAATCGTTAGTTTCTTGGCCGTAAGTGCCATTGTGCTTTTGCTCACAATGGTAGTAATCGCTTCGCTTGTTTCGAAACGCTTTGTCTTTAACGGCCAAATTGTTTTGGGCTGGTTCGCAATCATACTAGCAGGCGTTGGATTGTGGTGGGTGAACAAGAAGTCCAACATTGGCAAGCAAGCAATGAAGGAAAACAAGGATTTGGAAGACACACATTTCCTAACGCCACACGAAATTAAAAACAATGCCGGTTTAACGGTGACCAAGTTCACTAACTTGGGTGTAGTGGTGGACGGAGTACCGGTTGCGGCCAAAGTGAACAAACAAGAAACTGATGCCGAAGTCATTTTGGCCAAACCGATCCACACACTTGTAATTGGTACAACCGGCTCTGGTAAAACGACCACTTTTGTTAGTCCTACGATTGAAATCTTATCCAGGACAAAAACCAAACCAAGTTTGGTCATTACAGACCCGAAAGGGGAGTTGTACACTTTGCACGCTGATACTTTGAAGAAACAGGGCTACAACGTGCAAGTGCTGAATTTGAGCGAAGTATATAATTCGGCCCGCTGGAATCCGTTTAGCGGTATTCTGGCTAAGCAAGCGAAAATTGATGCGGCCAGCTACGATGAAATAGTGAAAGAATTGAACAAGTACCATGTACTTGGCAAGGTTTTTGACACAAGGGAAGCCGCAAAACATGAAGTGCGAAAGGTTCGTCAAACTTTGATTGATGAAATCTATGCTGATATGGCCGATATTATCTATACGATGTGTCCGGTGGAGAACCAGCACGACAGCACGTGGCAAAAGGGTGCTAGAGATTTAGTCTTTGCTGTTGCACTAGCTTTATGGGAAGACGTGCGTGACCACAAGATTAAACCGGAACAGTTAAGCTTGTTTAACATCTACAAAATTTTGACCGAACACGCAAACGACAATCCAACTGATTTGATTGAATACTTGGAAAACCGTGATAAATTTTCCAAGGTTTGGGGTCTGGCCAAAACTGTGTTGGTTACCACTGATAAAACATTGACCAGTTACCTAGGTGATGTTAGTCAATACATTTCGTTCCTGAATGACCGCGGAATACAGAGTTTAACGGCCGGCAACGATATTGACTTTACTCATTTCGATGAAGAACCGAATGTGTTGTTTATTAAAATACCTGATTCCAAAGACAACCGTCACAAGTTAGTGTCTTTGTTATTAGTGCAGATGTATAAGGGGCTTGTTGATAAAGCCGGGGATAACCAACGCAGCGGTCGTACTAAAACCGAAGAGTTGTTGCGTACAACCTACTTCATCTTAGATGAGTTTGGTAACCTACCAAAGTTAAACAAGATTGACAGTATTATTACTGTGGGTCGCAGTCGTAAAATTTTTATGATACCGATTATCCAGAACTTCAAGCAGCTCGATAACAAGTATGGTAAAGATACGGCCGAAATCGTTAAATCGAACTGCAATATTAAAATTTTCATCCAGGCTGGTGATGCTGCAACCACGGAAGAGTTTTCTAAACTTTGTGGCAAGCACAAAATTGTTAAGAAATCATTTAGTGAGAACAAGGACACTAGCGTTTCGGCCAGTGTGGAAGAACGACCGTTGATTACACCGCACGAATTGCAAAACTTAAACGATGCAAGCGCTGGTCGTATGGGCAATGCCGTTGTCTTGGCGCTGGGTAAAAATCCGTTGAAAGCAGTTTTCACACCGTGCTTCAAGGCAAAAAGTTTGTATCCGCTAGTGGAATCTGCCTTGGCCGATGTGGAACAAGAAGAGTTTAACGAGCGAGAGTTATATGTTGATATAACTAAAATCGAAGGTACGAAGCCGGAAGAAAAAACACAAGAAGAACAAGCAGCTGATAAACCGGACGAATGGGCCGAACAGAAAGAAACCAAAGTAGATGATGAAAAGGACGAACTATATAAAAAGTTAGAAAAAAAGTTAGTTTCGTTGAAACTTGCATTGAAACCATTTTTGACTGCAAAAGAATTTGAGTCGTTGATGAACAGCGATATGATTGAAGTTTTTGATGTACTTGAAACTTTGATTGAAAAATTACAGAAGAAAGATGTTGTGGCCGCTGCAATGGCGATTGAACTGAAAAGTTTTGTCCAGCACAAGATGTTGACTTATGCCGATGTTGACCAGAACACAGCGTGAGATTTGTATAGACATCTATACAAAAAAACAAAAAAAAGGAGAAAAAATGACATTAAAAAAAGAATTGTTAATTATTTGTGGAAGTTATTTGTTGATAAATATTGTATTTCTTGCCGTTTGTTTAGCTATAAAGGCTTACGTAGTGATTGAATATGCCTATTGGGGAACATTGATTGTTGGGATTGAAGCTTCAATTATTGGAATTGTTTATTGCATTATCAAGGGGGTTGCGGAAGCAAAGAAAAACAAAGGAGAACAAAAATGAAAGTTATAGCGATAGTAAATCAAAAAGGTGGAGTTGGAAAAACCACAACGGCAGTTAATTTGTCGTGCGGTCTGGCTAAAAAAGGATACCGAGTACTAGCTATTGACCTAGACCAACAAGGTCACTTGACAAAAAGCCTTGGTATTGATGTCAAGGAAATGGGTATTGTTAATACTGCATCTAAATGGTTGATGAATAGTTTGCCATTGGACGATGTTATTGTAACCGTGCATGGTATTGATGTTGTACCAGCTGATATTACTTTGGCCAGTTTGGAATTAAAACTGCAACAAGAGTTAATAGACAGGGAATATACACTTGGCAAAGAAATTTCAAAAGTTGCTGACCGTTATGATTATGTAATTGTCGACAGTTCGCCAAGTTTTAATATCATTACGATAAATATATTAACAGCGGCTGACCGTGTAATTCTTCCACTGTGTCCGGATTTTCTAAGTAAAGACGGTGGTTACAAACTTTTGGAATCTATTGAGCAAATCCAGAAACGCATAAATCCAAAGTTAAAACTTACCGGATTTTTACCAACATTGGTTGATAAGCGTTGTAACAATGCAGCATCGTTCGCAGAAGCTGAACAACTTACCAAACAGTATGGTGGAGTAGTGTTTGGTGAAGGTATTCGTTTAGCTAGTGTTTTACGCAAGGCGCCCGAACATGGAATGAGTATCTTCGATTATGATCCAAATTCGGCCGCAGCTAAGGACTACCAAGCATTTGTTGATAAATTTGTGGAAATCGAAGGAGAAGAGAGATGACAACACAAGGAAAATTAGTTGGTTCAGTGTTAGATGATTTACTGGCGGTAAATAAACCGATTTTAGCCAAACAAGAAAAAACAATCTTGCTGAGTTTGCGTATGAGTACCGGGTTAAAAGCTGCTTTCAAAAAGTATTGTTTTTTGCACGACAAAGATATGACTAAAATTCTTGTTGATTTTATCTTTGACCAACTGCAAGATTTTGAAAAACTCGAAAAGATTGAAAACAAATATGCCGGCAGCACCACGCCGTGGAATTTTCGTATTCCAGAGAAAATTCGTGATGATTTTCACCGCACGTGCAAAGAACACGGGACTGATGCTACTACGCAACTCACGCAATTTATTTTAAGGACGGTGGAAAATGCGTAAGCGTATAGACATCTATACAGTTTTATTAGTTGCCGTGCTGGCTATTGTGTCCGGTCTATTTTCTCTTGTGTTTTCTAACCAAAATACAACAAATAGTGCCGATGAAAATACAATGACCACAACACTGCAACCAGCAGCAATTAATGGTGGTGGAATTTATAATTTCGATAGTGGTAGTAGTAATAATCCTAATAGTATTTGGTTTATTCAAGTTCAAGGTACTGGTAGTGGTTGGCAAGAGTGTACAGTCACTAATGGTATAAATCTTTCTATATCACAAGCAACTATACGTTTTTCGTGGGGTGCAAAACCATATAGCAATAGGGGTGACCGATTTTTACGTACAAAAAAAGGAACATGGGAAATTTCTTGTAATGGGCAAAAAGTCGCTAGTGGTACAGGTGTTCCAGGTGTGAGTGATACTGGAAAAGAAGGAAAACAGACAGGCGATTGGTATACTGGATATTTATCAGAAGGTAATTACACTGTTAAGGCCGATTTAATTATGAACAACTGGATTGGCCATGAATGGGGAGAAAGTACATCAATCAATTTCATTGTCGACCGAACTGCACGCAGAATTATCGTCACCAAGGTGGAAAGTAATAATAGTAATAATACAGTGGCACGGAATGGGATTACAAACACAGCCGTGAAGGCTAGCAATAATGAATCTGGTACAATGCAATATAGTCGAACTAACTTGAATGGAAGTAAACCAACCAGTGCTACCACTAGCTATACTGCTGGACAAGAACTTTCGGCCGAAGGACATTATTGTTTTACGGCTACAGATAGTGCTGGAAATACCAGTGCAATTTATAGTTTGACGATTGATAAAACGAAACCACAAAACAATTTTGGATATACTGTAAACGCAGGTAAAGCATATACCAACGATGATATTCATTACATGCCGACTGATAATTATTTGATGAAGGATGTGGCTGTTAAGTATAAAAATGGCCAGTGGGCGCATTCGGCTGCCGAAGCAGCCAGTTATGGCTATAACGTAATCTTTAATGATAAACAAATCACAGTGCCGAAAGAAAGTGGTAATGGTGAATGGTATTTCCAAGCCGAAGATATGGCAGGAAACAAAAGTGATGAATATTGTGTTGTATTAAGTTATTTGGATACCTTTGGTAACCAAGAGCAAATCCGCAATAGTTACATAAGTAACTACTGGTACAATATCGCGTTGCCGGCCAATATTTATGGCGATGAAGCTGGAATCTATTCTGCTTCGAGTTACGAAACAGCTTTGGCTTTTGCTACACAAAAGGAATGGGATTTTCGTATAACACCGACGCCAAACGGCTGGCGTTATGTCAATTCGAGTAATGGTAACTTGTCGCAGGAGTATACGGATAGGGCAGAACTTGATGCAGTAGTCGATAAATACGCCAAGTCGTATATTAAAGACCGAGTTGTGGCCAAGAATGGTACTAATAATTTTGATAAAATTATTAACGATGAACTTTATTTGGATAAGACGGCGTTAGTACGACAATGGATAGCGAAGCCAGATTTTCTGCCAGATGACGATTTGCCAATCTATATGATGCGTAAAGATTTCAAATTTGTTGACCCCAAATTTCCTTCTCAAACCTATGTTAAGATGCAAATGATTGCCAACGACTTAGGTTTAGTATCCAGGGCAGAAGTAAATTTAGCGTATGATGTAAAAGTTGAAAACCAAGTTTTAACTACTGGTAATAATAGCCAAGGATATTATTTAGTTACTGAATGGGATAATGCTGGAAATAGTGAACAGTACTATGTTTATATTGATTTGTCGGCACCAACCTTAACGGTTGATGTAGTTTATGGTAATAACACAACAGAAAATATTACTTTTGATGAGAGTAAAATTGAAGAGTTGGCGGGTACGTTCCGTTATTTATCGCTGGATATGCAGCAGATTGCCGATAGTATTGATCGCTTTGTTACAATGAAGATTAACGGTCGCAAACTATCTGATGCAGTTTATATCCAGGGCGATGAATTGCCAATTCTTGATGGAGTGGAATACTATGGCAATTATACGATTGAACTCTATGACCGCAGTGGTAACACACTGACTTTTGTTATTACGATTGCTGGCGAAGCACCAAAGATGACACACAGTTCATTGAACAGTGATACCAGCTGTCGTTTAACTTTGGAAGTTCCAGATTATAACGACACAATAGAAGAATTAAAATTGTTCTTCATTACTTACGAAGGCGTATATGTCGAACTAACCGAAGACCATAAGGAAGTTCTGGTTACGCCAGGCACGTTGCAATATACTTTAACAACTGGCGGTAAATATACAATGTGGTACCGGGATTTATTTGGCCGCGAAACATATTGCACGCCAGTGTTCTATTTGAAAGGTTTACCAACGGCCACATTGTCCGGCGTTACCGACGGTGGAATCACTAACCGAAATGTGTCGTTGAAATATAGTGAAGGTAATTCGTTAATCTTGTACCGCGTGGAAAATGGCACTAAAACGGAAGTTCCACTTGACGGCACAATTTATACTCAAACCTACGATGAAACCAGCCATAGATACACGGCCATGCTTATGGCCAACGAAGACACTACGGCTTCGTACGAGTTTTTCCTATACAAAGGGGACGACAGGAATTTATTCGTTGAATACACGTTTTCGATTGACTGCATTATTGCACCAATTTACATCTACGACAATAATGGTAATGCAATAGCCAAAAATGCTTTTTCCAATAAACCATTTCAAGTTTATTGGAATGAAACGGTAACCTTGCGCTATTATACCGACAAAACACCGGGTGGAGAAACCGGTGCAGTGCGCTATACAATGGGAACATTGCTGTCGGCGGACGGTACCTATTACTTTACACTGAAAGATAGTGTTGGCAACCAAGAAAATTTTACAATTTTGCTTGATACGGTTGTTTCCTATGAACTAGGTGGAGAATATGTGAGACTTGGCGAACATGAATACATTGCCAAAGATGATATACAGTTTTCAATAACGGAATCCACAAGTGTGTTAAGTTTTACCAGCATTCCAGATGTGGTGAATGGTGGCTATATCATTTTGGAAGGTGTGTATAAAGTTTGGATTACTGATGCCTATGGTAACAGTGTCGAAATTAAAATTACCATTGATAAAACCGCACCAATTATTACGACCTATGGTGTATCTGATAATGGCGCTACCAATGCCAGCGTGGAAGTGCATTTTAGTGACTTTGCTGCTGCGTATTTGGTTAATAGTCGTAACCAAATTATTGGCCGAGTGGAAGATGGCCAAATCTTTGATACCGAAGGCAGCTACCGCATTATGGCAACTGATGTTGCTGGTAATGTGGCGTACGCAGTATTTTCAATTAACCGCACGATTCCTTACGAAGCGAATATTTCGGACGGCGCATTTACTACTAGCAACGTGACGGTGGAATTTTTAGGCGAGTTAGCACTGCAACAAGTATCTTGTAACGAAGAGCTTGTTGATATAGCTGCACGCTACACAATGCCGGGGCAATACATTATTTCCGTTGTCGATTTGTTGGGTAACACAATGGAATTTACCTTCACAATCTTGCCGGCACGTGTGCAAGCAGTTGATTTGCAAAATCTTGAAGATTACGCAGTGTTAAACGCAACCTTCAATGGAGTTGCCACTATCTTGGAAATAACGGACGGCCAACTCTATCTTGATACCAACGGTAAGTATGTGATTAAAATGGAAAACACAAAGAAAAACAATGTCTTCGAGTTTAACATTGAAGTTGATAATGTTGTCGCATTCGATACTAATATTGTTGTTGGCGGTTTGACTACCGATGCAGCAAACTTGACTTTTAATGAAACTGTCAAGCAAACGGCCACACTTAATGGTAACGAAATTAAAACAGCTAAAGCATACAAAGAACCGGGTAAATACAAAATTACGGCCACTGATGAGTTAGGTAATGTGCAAGAAATAACCTTCACAATTTTACCAAAGCGTGCGCGTGAAATTCACTGGGAACATCTAGACAATTACGAGCTGGTTTTGGTTACGCTTGGTACTAAAACTCTGGAAAATGTAAAGATTGTGGATAATACTTTGACATTGCGCGAAAAAGGTATGTACGGAATTGTCTTAAAAATTAAAGATACCGATGAGATATTTAGTTGTGGTATTGAAGTTGATAACACCAAGCCAACAGTTGAAATTAACAAAGAACCTGGTTCGTTTAGGACAACGAACGCTTCAAAAGAGAATCTAACCGCAACCTTGTCTTGCGATGGCGCCGAAGCCACTGCATACACGATTGGCAAGAAAATTAACGGAGCCGGTCATTACACATTGACGATTACTGATGACCTTGGTAACACGAACGAATATTCGTTCGACATTACAGAGCCATTAAACTGGGCAGCCTATGCTTCGATAGGCGGTCTGGGTTTATTGGGCGCGGTGGCGCTGATAGTCGTCTTCAAAGCAAGACGACGCGTCAAGACACGTTAGTAACCTGTATAGACATCTATACAGTTGCTATAAAACCTAAATTAAAAGGGGGTGAGAACGAATGAACGATATGGCAGACAAAATCCAAGAACTTTACAAAGAAATGGCTGGACCATTGATTGCTGCGCTTGTTGCTGGTTCACTGATCCTTGGTATCTGGATGGGAAGTAACTTTATCTTGGCCGGTGGCGACCCGGAAAAATTAAAGAAAGCCAAAGCCCAAGTGAAGTACTTCATTATTGGCTACATCGTTATGTTTGCGACAGCGGCACTAGCACCGTTGTTTGTGGGCGCATTGCAAACATGGAGCCAGAACTAAAACTGTATAGACATCTATACAAAATGCTTTACAAAAACACAAAAAAGGAGAATAATTAAAACGATGAAAAGATTGTTAAAAGTTATGTCGGTATTTGCTGTAACATTAGTTGCAGCTATGTTCATGGTTGCTTGCGGCAGCAGCAACGGTGGAACAAACAATCCCGACAATCCAAATAATACAACAACTAACATTTGCAATATTGATAACTTGAATGGCTTTTATGCAAACATTGCAGAACAAAAACTTTACTACTTCGAAAACACAGCAAATGGTGATTTAGGTGGTTTGCCAGGTAGATTTTCACTTGTAAGTGAAGAACCGGATGAAAATGGCTTGTATCACCTTCGCGTGAATATTGGATATCCTGCTGGTGGAAAATATGCTGCAAAATTAAAAGTGGAACGCCATCGTTCTCCAGAAATGGTAGTAATTTATCACGAATGGAGTGATGGGGAAAGGGTTGAAACACTTTTAATTTCAACTTATAACAACGATGATAATAAAGACTTGTCAAAGCAATTTTACGCTGAAGATGAAAAAATTATATATACCAAAATTTCTGGCCTTGAAGAATTTTTGGCTGAAGTTTTCCCAGACAAAGACATTGATACAACTGATATGACTTACGTTGCCGATGGTTGGGAAGACTTAATTGAAGCACTTTAACAAGTGGACGTATTTTTTCAAAAAATCGCGATGAACCTGCTCATCTGGGTTTTGCGTGTCGTCGACAGTGTTATGGATATATTCCAGCAACTGGCTGGTACGAAGAGTATTGATAGCGAAGGCAATGATTTGATTGGCTTGTTTTTGAACAATGGAGTTATTCAAAAAGTATTCTTCGGTATCCTAATCATTAGCGTTGTCGTATCCGCAATTTCCATTATTGTGGCGATTGTCAAGGCGTTCGTCAATATGAGTGGTGGAGAGCGAAAACCAATTAGTAAAATTACCGGACAGGGAATAAGCACAATATTCATATCCTTACTTATGGCCGGGATTATGATTAGCGGTATTACAATCGCTAATAGTTTATTGCGCGATGTCAATGCCGCCTTTGGCATTAACGATGAAAGCAATGTTTGCAATGACTTGTTTGATATTGCTGTTGATGACGCTGCTTACGAAATGGTGCCGAATTATGTGTATGAATATGTAAAGGACGAATTTGGCAATTATGTATACGAAACAGATGAAAATGGTAAGCTGGTAAAAAAACAAAAGATAGTGTATATGACTGATGCCGACGGTAATGTATTAAAAGATGATAGTGGTAATCCCATTCCGCAGGTGGATGGCTATACCAGGCAACCAATTTACCAAAAAGATGAATATGGGAACATTATCTATGATGCAAATGGTAATCCGATTCCCGTTGGCTCTGGTTGGACAAAAGATGGAATAGATAAAAAGGGTACACCGGGGTGGAGCATTCTGAACGAAAATGCCGATACGATTTTGGGCGATTATTCAAGTAATTGGCCACACGTATTTCCAGACCATAATAAACAAAAAAGTGGTTTGATTTACTGGGGTTCATTCAATTTTATTCTTGGCTATATAGCAGCAGTGATTGTGTTAGTTGCCATTGTTATGGCTTGCCTTGGATTAGTGAAGCGACTATACGATATTGTTGTCTTGTTCTTGGCATTGCCGTTGATTTCGTCCACAATACCGTTAGATGACGGCGCACGTTTCAAAGTTTGGCGCGAAACTGTCATATCCAAGGTTATCCTTGCCTATGGCGCAGTGTTTGCTGTGAACACGTTTATTATTATGGCGCCGATTATTGGTGCGTTACACGTTACCAAAATCGTTAAAATGGTTCTTTTGGTTGGCGGTGGATTGAGTATCAGTGGTGGAATGTTATTGTTCGCCCGTATCTTTGGTACCGATGCAGCCGAAAACCGTGAAATGGCACAATCCGCGCGCACATTATTGGCTGGTGGTATTGCAGGTGGCAAGGGAATCAATGCTGCAAGAAAATGGGCGTTTGGTGTTAATGATGAAAAAAATGCCGAAAAAAGAAAACTTGGTGGCTTCCGTAGATTTGGCAACTTTATGAAAAATAGGTGGAACGCACTTGCTAATAATGCACTTGGTCGACATATTATAGGTGGCAATAGTGGAACTTCTGCCGCATTGACGACGCAGTCGCAAGCTGGTAGCCAACTTGGACAAATATTGCAGCGACCAAGAGATGCACTTGGCCGATATAGAAAACTGACTGATGCGGAACGTGCGGCGAGAGATGCTGCAAAAGCAGGAGTGAAAAAATGAGACAAATACCAAAAAAATCAAAAGCGAACTTTACCGTTTGGGGTAACTACGGAATTGTTGATGTGTTGTTAATGGCATTGTTTGCCACGATTGGCGTACTAATTGCCATTAGCAACTTACCGAATAAGTGGATAGTAGAAGCAGTCTATATTCCAGTTGTTCTCATCTTGTTCCGTGGGGACGAAGATGTTAAAATTTACGAAATATTGCAAGATGTTATCCGCTACTTGCTTGGTAACAAGAAATACGGTAATAGTGTGAAAAAGCACACAAGAAAAAATAATGTCGATTTGTTAATGCCACAGACGGCCATTGCTGAAAATGGTGTCATTGAGTATGACGGTTTATATTATGCTGGCGTACTTTCGGTGTCTTCGATTGAGTTTAGATTGTTGGACGATTATTCGCAGGATAACAAAGTTGAACAATTTGCAGCAATCTTAAACCGTTTGTCTACTGAACAACAAGCGCAGATTGTTAAGATTGACCGACCGATTAACTTTGATAAAATTAGCGACCACGTGAACGATAAAATTAAAGCGTGCGACAAGGAAGATAAGGTACGCCAAATCCTATTGGAATCTCGTCTAGCACAACTTGACGCACTGAACAATGTTGTTAAACAATACCGACCATTTTATTATCTTGTGTTATTTGATGAAAACAAACAATCATTGCAAAGCACACTCGATAATGTAAAGATGTCTTTACAACAAATGGGCTTGGACAGCGAACAGCTGAACCAAAAAGAAACGGCCGTATTCTTGAAATACTGCTACACACGCAATTTCGATGAACGCGAAATTGACAAACTTTCCCCGGACAAATACCTGGAATGGGTAAAGCCGGACAGTATCCAATTTAGCGCTTTTGGCGCCAAAGTAGATGATGTTGAAGTCGTTACTATGGCAGTGGCCGATTATCCGTTGAATGTTGACAATGCTTGGGGAAGCGGTTTGTTTAACATTGACAACACCAAAGTTGTTTTGACTATTAAACCGGTTGACAAAGAGAAGGCCATTAAGCGTATTGATAAAGTTTGTACCGAAATTGAAGCGCGCGAAAATATCACCAAGTATAGTGAAATTATTGGTGGTGAAACACACTTGGATACAATGGCCGAATTGTTGGTGAACTTGAAAAATGGCAACGAAAGTCTTTTCGATTGTACTATTTCAGTCACCGGCTTTAACTATGGCAACAAGAATAAGCAAGCTTTCCGCAAGGACTTGCGCGCGGATATTGCCAAAGGTGGCTTCCGTACGACTTATCTCGGCTTCCGTCAAATTGACGGTATTATTTCGTCTTCGATAACGCGTCGTAACCGTTTGCACCGTTACGAACGTGGCATTAACAGTAAGTCATTAGCTGCTGTTTTCCCGTTTATCTTCACGTCAATTATTGATGAAAAAGGTATACCCCTGGGCCACAACAATTACCCCGTATTGCTTGACCCTTGGAAGCGCGACTATAATCATACAAACAGCAATATGACGATTTACGGCAAGTCTGGGGGCGGTAAAAGCTATTTTACTAAAACACTTTTGTCAAATTTGCATTCCGATAATTGCAAACTCTATGTGCTTGACCCGGAGAACGAATATGATGTAATGGTAAAAAATTATGGCGGAAATATGGTAGATGTTGGCTCGGCTGTAACTGGTCGATTGAACCCATTCCATATTTATGGAATGTTGACTGATAACGGAGAACCGGCACCAAGTGATGTTGTCTTCACTAACCATTTACGCTTCTTGGAAAGTTTCTTCAAAGTCGCAATTCCAGACTTGAATAAAGACAGCTTTGAAATTTTGAATAACTTTGTACTTGAAACATACAAGGCAAAAGGAATCACTGCTGATACCGATTGCAGTAATTTTAAGCCAGAGCAATTTCCAATTTTTGATGACTTGAAAAAAGTCGTTGAAAATTGTCTTGCGCAGGATACTGACTTAAATCCAATTCAACGCCACAACCTTGAATTGGTAAATACCTATGTTGCCAAGTTTGCCGGCGACGGACGCAATGCGAAACTTTGGAATGGTCCAAGTACTTTAACCAGCGACAGCGACTTTGAAGTCTTTAACTTCCAGTCCTTGCTCGAAGGTAAAAACAGCGTTGTTGCCAACTCGCAAATGTTGTTGGTTATGCGTTACTTGGAACAGCAGATTATTAAAATCCGTGAAATGAACCGTGATGTTCCGGAAGATAAATGGTTGCACCCGTGCATCATTATTGATGAAGGTTACAACTTCATTGATCCAAAATATCCGGTTGCTTTGGACTTCGTCTTTATGTGGTACAAGCGTATTCGCAAATATGGCGGCATGATTTGCTTCATTACGCAAAACCTTGGCGACATTTTTGGTAACCAGGAAATTATCTCGAAGACAACGGCCATTGTAAACAATAGCCAGTACAGCTTCGTCTTCCCGTTGGCGCCGGCTGACCTTGAAATTTTAACCGACTTGTATAAGAATGCCGGAGAGATTAACCCGGCGGAACGTGCCGAAATTGCGAACGGCCAACGTGGCCATTGCTTCTTAATTTCCGGCGCGCGCGAGCGTACAAGCTTCCAAGTCGTGGCCAACGATGTGGTAAGTGATTTATTCACCAATGTACACACAAAAGAAGAAATAGCAGCTATGGCTGATGTAGCATAATTTGTATAGACATCTATACATTAAAAGGAATGAAATGGGAGCAACACTATATGACCAAAAGCCGGTAGCAATCCAATTTATGCAGGAATTGAAAGTTGATAAATCCTGTATTGCTGCCTTCGAAAAGACTGGTAAAATTTATTGCTATGAAGACTTTGTGGCCACCGAGATTGACCCGGACAGCGCGCTTGGTAAAAAGATTAAAGACTTTGAAACCGAGCGCCAGTGCCTGGTTTATGCCGTTACACACGACTACATGACGTTCGGTGAATGTTATGACTTGTTGTGTGTTTCGCAATATAAAGAAGATTGGGACCATATTGTTCAATACTGTGGCAACAACATTTTCTTGGTCAATGTTTATGCCTGGAATGTTGATGACGAAGATTACAGTGAAATGGGCTTCGTGAACATAGCCAATGTTGACGGTGGCCTTGGCCGGATTGGCTAAGGTGTATAGACATCTATACAGCAAAAGAGCGCTTCGGCGTTCTTTTTGTTTGATAATCTTTCTTGTGTTCTGTGTTGGTTTAACCTATGTTGGAAAACCCGACATAGGTAGTTAGGGGTTAAGTTTAACCTAACTTGTATAGACATCTATACAGTAGAGTGATAAAACACAAAGAAAAAGCATATAATATAACCGGGTACTGTACCGCAAAAAAAAGTTGGCAAAAAGTCTTGACATTAAAATTATTTGTGGTAATATACCCATAGGCTCTTGCGGCCGTTAAAAGCAA
>JAZLKE010000035.1:0-15005 GCA_045597505.1 Clostridia bacterium
ATTAGAAACCCACATCCGACTGGTGGTCATGTTAGATTTATTCGTATAGATCCAGCTATTATGCCAAAAGGTGGCTTGGTGAGTTTTGGAAAAAGCATAACATTGAGTAACGGTAGTGAGGGTAGAAATAATTGTAGTGAGATCGTGAAAGGTGGTATTCAGAATGTCGGTGGAGCGTTGTTTGACTGTGGTATCCGAACGGGCTGGGTATACAGTTGTAGCGAGGACGGAGAGAAGTGGGGGGCGGGTTCTGAACGAAAATGTCGAAGACATTTGAAGTTCAACACCGCTAGGTGTTATAGCGAGAGCGTAAACCGACATTTTCTTAGTGAAAAGTGAAATAAAAGTGTCAATTGTGGCAGAAAAATGAGTGAATAATGAACAGTGAACAGTGAAGATAAAACAGAAAAAAGTAAAAAACGAATAAAATCTGCAAAGAAGCATCATTTTATTACCCAGTTAAAACCAATAACGCCTGTGTATGTCTTTTTTACCGCTTATTCGCAACCGACTGGTCTGTTTGAGAAATTAAAAAAAGCCAAGGTTACGGTTTACGTCAGCGAACCGTTTTATCCCGACCCCGATAAAACGCTGAAAGATGCGCAAACATAACTGCGCGACCAAGTTTATAATTTTAGGTGTGAAATGTCCGCGCAACACAGCACACACCAGGTGTTCGGATACCGATAAATTTAAAAGTGAATCTTGATTATTTAATTAAAAGATAGAATATATTCTATTAGTTATGGACAACGAGATTTTGAAGCCGTATATCGAAAAGTATCGAACCAGCACGGGCGAACCGCATTTGGGTCATTTGTTACACGACAAAAATATTGTTGATATTAAAACTAATCTTGCCACGCCGAACGGGAAACGACTGACTAAATTTGTTTTGGACGGTAATGCTTTTTATGTAAAACCAGTGCGTGACCATGATGCAGCTTCGGCAGAACGCATTTGTTCCGAAATTAACCAACGCGCGGGTATTATTGCACCAGATACAACAATTGCAACTTTGGATAATTTTTATTACGCGATTACTAACGATGTTTTCCCTAATAAAAACACTGAACCTGGCGAACCATTTTTGCAAAAAATTACGCCAGGTGGTGCGCAGTATGCTTTGCCGAAAATTTTTGGCAACAAGGAGATTGACCCCTATGTGATGTCATTTTTTTGAACCCGAAGTTGTAGAGCAAATCGCAAAACATTATGCTTTGGCGTTGGCAACGAAAAACTGGGACGCAAACATCGGTGGTTTGGGATTTGCTTTACAAAATGGTAAGTTGCACGCGTCGAATTTGATAACTTTGGATTTTGAAGCCAGTTCAAGTAATGTATCGCGTTTTGGCTTTGCTAACCCGTTTAGTTCACGCCGTGAAAGTGAAGCCAACATGATTCAAAAATTCAAAAATTCGACCAACCCATATGTGAAAAAAAACGACTTGGTCAAAACGATTGTTGACGGCTTAGACCAAATTAATGATATCGTTTACGAAAGTAAGGAAGCGGGCTTTACCCCCAGTCAGGTTTACACTGATAAATTAAAATATTCAATGCACGAAATGGCGGAAATTTTGGAAAAGTAATTAAATGTCATCATTCAAAAGTTCGTCAACTTTGACATGGAGCAGTGTGCTGAGTTTGCGTAGCATTTCTAAATTTGGTTCGGTGCGGCCTTGTTCCCAATTGGCGTAGCAACTTTCGACCACACCTAATTTAACCGCAACTTGTTTCTGAGTTAGTCCATTATCCAAACGTACATTGCGGAGGTTTTTGCAAAATTTAGTATCCATCATTATATTTTTTGCCAAACTACACGAAATGTCTTGACGCTAGATAAAATATCTAGTAAGCTTGTAATAATCACAAAGGAGATAGCAGATGAAATATTGTGTAAAATGCGGTAGTGAATTGCGCGATGAAGCGGTGATGTGTCCGCATTGTGGAACCACAGTAGCGGGCAGGGGGGAACAATTATACAAAAATACGAAAGATTGTGAATATTGCGGAGCCGAAGTTTTGAAAGAATCGGTTGTTTGTCCGAAATGTGGTTGTCCATTAAAATCTAATACGGTTCAACCTTCATCATTGTATGATGTAAAATCCGTAAAAAAGGATTTTCATGGTTGGAAAACTCCAAATGGATTGCAGACTACCGCCATGGCTTTTATGCTTATCAGCTGTGCTTTGTGGGTAGCCATTGCTATGGTAATATTGCTAGTAGCGAGTAGTGGTGCGTATTCTGGTTTATCGGCTATAGGATTGGTCTATCTAATTCCTTTGACCTGGATTATTCCAATGTATAATAAATATTCAAAATTGATTAACGACGGGGAACCAGTTGGGGTTGGTTTTAAGGTTTGCACATTCTTATTTGTTAGTAAAATTGCCGGAATTTGCATGTTGTGTGATAAAGATAATTAAAATAAAAAAGGCGCCGAGTGGTGCCTTTTTGGGATGAAATATTATTTAGCGCATTAAAACTTCAAATGTGTTGGGACCTGCAATACCATCGACGGGTAAGTTGTTTGCGGCTTGGAAAGCCTTGACTTGGGTAGCGGTATTGGTGCCAAAGATACTGTCGAGTGTGGTTTCAAAACCTTTGACATATAAGCCAGCTTGCAAAATCCAAACTAGGTTGCCACGGCTGCCTTGGGATAAGTTGCGGATTGCGGCTTTTGTGCGTGGTCCGAAAATTCCATCGATAATTAAGCCTGCGCCGTACAACATGTTCAATTCAATTTGTAAAGCTTTAATTAAAGCGCGTTTGGATAATGGACCCCAAATACCGTCCAAAGTCAAACCCGCGCCATAACGTGCGTTCAAAGTGGCTTGAATACTGCGAATAGTTGCGTTTTGATTGCCATTGCCACCGTTACCGCCGTTGCCGTTGTCACCTGGATTACAATTGACACCGACCGATTGCGCTAAACTTTTGGCAATCGCGTCTGCATAAGCATCAAATTTGCTGTCAAAAAGTTCGTTGTCTTGTTCATTGTTGATAAAACCAAGTTCAATTAACATGGCGGGAGCGTTAGTTTCGCGCAAAACACTTAAATTGGCGCGTTTAACTCCGCGGTTGCTTTGTACACCAACATTGACCAATGCTTGTTGTACGGCTTCGGCTGCTTGTACCGCTTTGTTCGATGCGTTGGTATAAACCAAAGTTTCGACACCGTTGGCAGCGGGGTTGCTGGCCGAATTGCGATGGAATGAAACAAATAAGTCGACTTTGTTGTTATTACTGATACGACTGCGTTCTAATAAAGGCACAAAAGTATCATTGGTGCGGGTATAAATGACATTGATTCCGCACTTTTTCAACCTTTCGCCAACCGCCATTGCCATGCGCAAATTATCGTTTTTCTCGTAGCGCGTACCGTTGACTGCGCCTGCATCGTATCCGCCGTGACCGGCATCGATTACTATTGTTGCCATGATTATAGTTATGGCGGAAACATTTTTTTTGTTACTCCATAGACTGAATTAGTTTTCAATAAAAGGAGAAAAAAATGGGAACAGGTTTTTTGAAGATTACAACGACGGCCGGCAATGGTGCCGAACCAGTCGCTAACGCATCTTACATAATTAAAAATAAAAGTGGGCAAATTTTGTTTTCGGGTATGACGGACGCCAACGGGGACAGTCCAACCTATACTTTGGAAGCGCCAAGCGAAGAAAATTCGCAAAGCCCGTCTACGGGACGGTCGACTTATGGTTTGTGTGATATTTCAATTCGCCAAAATGATTACCAAAGTATCGACAAAATTGACGTACAAATTTACGATGGTGTAACAACCGTGATGGCTTTTAATTTGGAACCATATGTTGAAGGTCAAGACGACGCGGACCAAAGTTTCGTTACGCCACCGCCAGGTGTAACTTTGCCGACCACACAATACGGACAAGTAGGTACAGATGGAGGCTTTACACCAGAACAAAACGGCCGAGTGTTGAGTAGTGTAGTAGTGCCAGATTACATTACGGTTCACCTTGGCACGCCGTCCAGTAACGCTGCCAATATTCGGGTACCGTTCCAAGATTACATTAAAAATGTGGTTTGCAGTGAAATTTATCCGACTTGGCCGACCAATGCATTGCTTGCCAACATTGCGGCAATCGTAACTTTTGCGTTAAATCGCATTTATACCGAATGGTATCGTTCGCGTGGTTATAATTTTGATATTACTAATTCGACAATTTACGATATGGCGTATGTGCGTAACCGTGAAATTTACAAAAACATTTCGGAGTTGGTTGATGGTGTGTTTACCGTTTATGCGCACCGTGACAGCTTCCGCAATCCGTACTTTACCGAATTTTGTAACGGCACGACCGCAACTTGTAACGGTTTGTCACAATGGGGAACGGTACCGTTAGCTAATCAGGGATTGTCGGTTTTGGAAATTTTGCGCTATTATTATCCGAACGATTTAGTTTTAAGTAATGCACCCACGGGTTCGGTACAAAATTCTTACCCAGGAAGTCCGTTGAGATTAGGCGCCAGTGGGATTGATGTTCGTCGTATGCAAACATTCTTGAATCGAATTCATCGCAATTATCCATTGATTCCGACAATTGCACCAGTGGACGGTAACTTTGGCACACAAACGCAAGAATCTGTACGTGTATTCCAACGTACCTTTAACTTAACCGCGGACGGTATTGTTGGGGTCAGTACGTGGAATAAAATTTCGCAAATTTATGCGGCGGTGACAGGTTTAGCCGAACTTAACGCCGAAGGTGAATTTATTGGTATTGGTAATGTTCCGCCGACCAGTATTTTGCGCCAAGGCAGTCGCGGTGATGATGTTTTGAAACTGCAATTCTTGCTGAATTACATCGCACAGTTTTATTCAAGTGTACAAACGGTAACCCAAGACAGTGTCTTTGGTAGTGTGACAGCCAACTCTGTGCGCAGTTTTCAACGCCAATTCGGTTTGAGTGCGGACGGTGTTGTAGGACAAAATACTTGGAATAAACTTTATCAGGTTTACCGTACTTTGCAAGGCGATGAAGGAATTGACGACGGTGGTAATAATAACCCGTGGCCAGGAGTATATTTGCGACAGGGTAGTACGGGTAGTAATGTTGTGGCTTTGCAAAATTTATTGAACAATGCACGCAGTACTTATGCCCAAATTCCATATGTAACAGTGGACGGAATTTTCGGTGCGGGAACTGATAACGCGGTACGCATTTTCCAACGTGCGGCAGGTTTGACCGTAGACGGAATTGTCGGACCAGCAACTTGGAATGCGTTGGTTGTACTTGGTTAGTTTGACACAGTACCCCCGAAAATGGTATAATATGGAATGAAAAATATCTATTACATCGGATACCGACAGGGGGACGCTGAAGCCAGTTTTTACAACCAAACCATGGACGGATACTTTGCAGGAAGTATTACCGAACTGGGAAATAATAAACGTGGGAACATTGCACACAATGCCAGTACCCATATTCAATTGAGCCAAAATGTTGAATTTGAAGAACGCAATACCAAAATTATGCGTGAATTCATTAACGAAAAGTGCCGTGAAATCGTAGCCAAAGTGCCAGATGCGTATTTTTATCCGTATTCGCCAGTTTACGCCAGCTATGTTCCGCCGGAATTACAAGACCGTATTCTGTGCTGTAATGACCCAAAAGTTTTCGCGATTTTGGATAGTAAATTTCAATTCCGTAAAATTTTTGAAGATGTTTTGCCATTTGCGCCACACGAATACGTGATTGGTTCAGAAATTATTAAACGCTTAAAAGATGGTACTTACCCAGAACAAAAAGAAGTAGTTATCCAACGTGACTATGGTTCGGGCGGCTTTGGTACTTTGGTGGTAACCAAAGAATACTTCGCTAACCAAGCGTTCAAAGAACGTTCGATTAAGGAAATTTATCCGAAAGAAACTTATTTGGTCAGTGATTATATTGAATCTTTGTGTTCGACCAGTTTGCATTTGATGGTTTCAAACAATGAAGTACACATTTTACCGTCTTCGGTGCATCGTTATACGGGACATCATAAATTGGATTACATGGATTTTAAGGCTTTTACAAAATTGCCGAAAGATATGTTGAAACAGGCTTACGATTGCGGTCGTAAATTTGGTGAATTTGTACGTACCAGTCGAAAATATCGTATGCGCGGTTGGGTGCATATTGACTTGTTGTTCGGTAAGGACGGCAAAGTTTACGCAATGGAAGCTAATCCGCGTTTTGGTGGTTCGGTCGGCTTACAAAACCGTATGTTCCGTGCAGCAGGGTTGGAATCTGTGTTTGAATACAACTACCGCGCGTTTTATGATGAAAAGACTGATTTCGGTGAAGGGTTGAAAAAAATTAAGCCATTTGGAATTTATCGTCATGCAGTGGTGGAACGTAATGCTGACGGCGAATTGGTGAGTGTGGAAGCCGATAACGTCAACCGTGAAGGTTTTGATATGACTTTAATTCGCGAAGAAGATGGTATGTATACTCATTCGGTCTATGAATTACAAACCGAAGACTAAGTCTTTACAATACGGTAACGCTTTTGGCAAGATTGCGTGGTTTATCGGGATTGTTGCCAAGTTTTAAGGCTAAATCAAGCGCGAAAATTTGCGCTGGAATAATTTGATGGACAAACGCTAATGGGTCCGTGCGATAGTCGGGGACTGGTAATTGAATGACAGTACCGCCACGGGCTTTGATTTCGGCGATTGCGTTGGCGCAGTTATTACCAAAAACAATGGCAAGTGTGTGGTCGTCGACCATTGACAAAGGTCCGTGTTTAAGTTCGTTGGCGGGGTAACCTTCACTGTGTAGGTAGGTTACCTCTTTTATTTT
This sequence comes from Clostridia bacterium, assembly GCA_045597505.1. GTDB lineage: Bacteria > Bacillota > Clostridia > Christensenellales > UBA1242 > RGIG8050. The sequence goes on from JAZLKE010000035.1 coordinate 6,832, forward strand.
TAAGGCGGCTTCTAAGGCAAGGACGTGATTGATGTTTTTGCCAATGATAAAAATTCGTTGCGGAATTTGAACGGGCGTCGATAGAAATTTACGCGCGTTTTGTAGTGTGTTTGTCGTGTTTTTAATGAGATTATCACAAGATATAGGGGTATAGTCGCAAATTGCTAAACAGCCGACTAAAATTGCCGCGCAAAAGACTTTGGTGCTGGCGACCGCAATTTCGTGACCGCAAAGCAATGGAAAGACAATTTGACTGCGTTTGGCAATGGTGCTGGTGGTAACATTGCAAAGGGCAACAATTGGAATGTGATACTCGGTTAAGATGTCCATAGCGGACAATGTGTCAGCGGTTTCGCCTGATTGACTGATAACAACGGCAAGTGCTGGTTGTTTAAGTAGGGTGGTGGCGGTTAGTTCGCTGCTGATATGGGCAATGGCGCGAATATGTAGATTCCGTTCGATAATTTTTGCGAGAATTAAGGCGGCGTGATAACTGGTACCGCAAGCGCAGAGATGAACACATTTAACAGTTTGAATTTGCGTGCGAAATTGTCGAATCAGAGTCAAAAGCCTTGCATCAGTGTGATAAGCGTTAACAATCCGTTGTATAACGGCTGGGATATCGTTGATTTCTTTTTCCATGTAAGTTGAAAAACCATTTTTATCGCTGGCGATGAAAGATTGATTGAACGGTTGCCAATCTTTGGTGATAGGGTGGTTGTCATGATAAAAGGTTATTTGTTGATTATCAATTTCGCAAGTTTCCATGTCTTCCATGGTGATAATTTGAGTTACTGATTGTGGTAAAGCAAGTGTATCGCTGGTAATATAAATAGTTTGTGGGTCGCGCCCTATGTACAAGGGGAGGTTGCCTTTTTTAGCAAGAAAAAGATTATTTTGTTGTCGGTAAGTAGCGCAAAAAACGTACTGACCTTGCAAGTATTTATGTATATCGTGTTTGTTATGATATAACATATACAATATATTGGGTATAACCTCAGTATCAACTGGTGTATGTAATTTGATGTTGTGTTGTTTTAATAACGCCACGCAATCGCGATAATTTTCAATAATCCCATTATGAACCACAGTAATGGAGCCGTCGGCGGATAAATGTGGGTGTGAATTTTGTACACTTACCGCGCCGTTAGTTGCCCAACGGGTATGACCAATACAAACTGTGGTTTGGGGTAGAGTTTTGATTTTTTCGCTTAAATTTTCAATACCGCCCGTGGCTTTGACAACTTTTAAGGTTTTTGTTGTGCAATATGCGACGCCTGCGCTGTCATATCCACGGTATTCCAATATTTTTAATCCTTGCAATGTTTTTTCAACCAGATTTTGTGGTTGAACGCTGTGACAACCGAAAATTCCACACATGACCTTATTTATGTAATCTTGATGGGATATGTTAGCGCGATAAAGTTTTTTATTTGGCGTGAAGAACGAATTTTTGCTAATATTAACTATATGGAATTAACAACAAAAGATTATCGCGTAGAAACTTCGGCGCGCCATGTACATTTGTCTCAAGCGGATTTGAAAACTTTGTTTGGTGTAGATGCAAAATTAGAGGTCGTAAAACCGCTTTCGGTTAATGGTGAATTTAAGTCGGATAAAACCGTGACGATTTTGGGGGCTAAACGTAATTTGGAAAGGGTGGCGGTCTTGGGTCCTTGTCGTACGCAAACGCAAGTCGAAATTTCGGTCTCGGATAGTTATACTTTGGGGATACAAAACGTGCCTGTCCGTATGAGTGGTGATTTACATGGTTCTGCGCCTGTAATGTTGGTGGGAACGGCCGGTCAAGTTGAATTGACGGAAGGTTTAATCGTGGCGCAACGCCATTTGCACATTAACCGTGCTGATATGCAAGAGTACGGCTTGATTGATGGGCAAAACATTGATATTGAGGTTGGTGTTTTGCGTAAAACGACTTTTCACAATGTGGTTGTGCGTGCATCAAATGTCGACTTCCCGACGGTACATTTGGATACCGACGAAGCCAATGCGACACGTGATTAAAAGCGCAATAAACTATAATATTTATTTGCCGTTTTCACATAACTAAGTTATAATAAAACAGTCGTTTGGGGGAGAATTGAAACAAGCACACAAAAGATTAGTTTTATCTTTGATGTTATCGGCTGTAATGCTGTTTTTTTGTGGTTGTTTTTTTACGACTTGGAAAACTGAAAAGAATGTAAATGCGATAACTGTGACGGCTATGGCGGATAATAAACAACAAATCAGTGCGCCGGAAGCCGGTTCTTTCAGAAATGAAGGTATGTACTTGTGCCGTCCAGACGAACCAAACGAAAACAATGTGTATTATGCTTCGGTCGATATGACGTGTTTGATTGATGAACCTGAAAGAAAAACATCATTTCACCCAGAAATTTCGGCTTTGGTGCGGGTTAATGATAAATGGTTAGATGCCGACAGTCGCTATTTTTACGTTTCTGACGAAGATGCAACCCAGTATAGTGTGTTTTGGTATCTGCGCGAAACTGCGCCAGCCGCTGTTTATGGTGTGCGTTGTTCTTATAAGGAAACTAGTAACGGTATTACCGAAGATGTCGAAAAAATCTTTCTGGTTTTGTATACGGACGAATGGACTTACATCAATGTGGCAGATGATAATAACGAACGTCGCGTAACTCAATTTTTGGGTGGTGAAGATAAAACTTTGTATTTGAATGTAACTTTTAACGACGGCGCCGCTAGACCAAATTTGAAAAATAATGCCGTCAATGATAGTGGAATTGCGCATAATGCGATTTTGGACGACCGCGATATTGTTAGTTTGGATACAATGGATATTACGGTTAAAACGCTTTCTGGTGATGTTTACGCCAAAGAAAATCTAGATTATGAAATTGATTCTAATAACCAAAACCGTATTGCGTTGCGTTTCTTGAAAAAATTGGGTAACGATACTTATATTATTCAATTTAGTTCAAATGCAAACCAACGAATTTATGGTCAATATGTGATTGATAATACTGACCGCAATCAAGGTGTTAATTTGTCGCAAATTTGGGCTTTGTTGATGATTGTTGGTGGTGTGTTGGCTTTGGGTGCATCTTGTGCGTTCTTGATTCCGTTTGGTATTGTTAAAGTAAATGAAAACCGCGTTAATAAAGAAAATGAACGCGTGGATCGTATGAAAAATCCAGAAAAATACGCGGAAAGTGATAAGAAATCGTTGAAAGGTGTAATGAGTAAAATTATTTATAATCTTAAAACGCCGGCTTATAAGCGTAAAAAAGACAAAGAAGAGGCGGAAGAAAAGCCAGTGGAAGAAAAGGTTTATACTAACCGCTTTACTGAAATGTTGCGTGAACGTCAAGAGCAACGTGAGTTTATGCGTGAAAATAATGTAACCAGTGAACAATTAGAACAAATGAAAGAAGTGGAAGAAGAAGCTAAACGCGAAGAAGCCGCCAGCTTTGCGTCTTTGCGTGATGACGATGATGAAGACGACGAAATCGCAACTTTCCATGCAGCGGAAGACGAGGTTTCGACTTTGGAAACAGGGGCTTATACCAAGGACGGTACGACCTTTGCTAAGTTAGATAGTATGCAAGATGAAGAACCCAAAAACGGTAATGATGATGGCGGAAAATAAAACGCCAAACAAAATAAGTTTGTATGAAAGGGCGGTGGCCTATATTTTGGCGATGCCGCGCACGGAAAAGCAAATGCGTCAATGGTACGCCCGAAAAACAAAAGACCAAAGCCAGATTGATACCGAAATTGCGCGTTTGATTGAATACGGTTTTATTAATGATGAAACTTATGCTCAATTATTTGTGGAGGCAAAGAAGAATAAAATGGGCGTAGGTATGATACGTAATAAGTTGCGCTTGAGTGGGGTGGCGGGCGATTTTATCGAAACGGCGGTTGCCGAAGTTGACAATCAGCACGATTTTGCGTTAGGTTGTGTCGAGAAATACATGCGCACTAAGGAAAAAACACCAGAGAATAAAAGTAAATTGTTCCGTTGGTTGTTGGGAAAAGGTATTGTTTACGATTTGTGTGTGGAGGTAATTGATGAATATTGGCATTGATATTGTAGAGTGTGAACGCGTGGCAGAGTTGGTGAGTGATAAAATTTTCAGCGCGGGCGAATTAGCATATATTCGTCAAAAAAACAATGCGTTACCTACAATTGCGGGGTTGTTTGCCGCTAAAGAAGCCTTTTTTAAGGCGCAAGGAACGGGTATTGTAAAAAGTCAATTGCCGCAGGTGGAAATTGGTCATAAAACCGATGGACAGCCGTTTTATGTAAATTTTCCGCAATCCGCACTGTCAATCAGTCATACAAACAGCACAGCGGTCGCAGTTTGTATAATTTTTTAGGATTTTTGCCTTTTTTTCCGTATATATAAGCATAATGTTAAATAACAAAGGCTACCCAACAGAGTTTATTGACCAAGTACGTAACGCTAACAATATTATTGATGTAGCGCGAAGTTATTTGCCTCTGCGTCAAAAAGGACAAGATTTTTGGGCGTGTTGTCCGTTTCACAGTGAAAAAACGCCAAGTTTCGCAATTAGTGCGCCGAAGCAGTTTTATTATTGTTATGGTTGTCACGAAAGTGGGAATGTTTTCAAATTTGTCATGAAAATGGAAAATGTATCTTGGCCAGAAGCGGTGGAGATATTGGCGAAACGGGCGCATTTGGAAATACCGCATACGGAAGAAAATGGTGCTTGGTTAAAAGAACGTCAAAAGCGTGACCGTTTGCATGAAGCGTTGTGTTTAGCACGTGATTTTTATTGTCGTAATTTGTATTTGCCTCAGAATAAGGCAGCATTGGATTATTTGCATAATCGTGGAATTGATGACGAGTTAATTAAAGAATTCCATATTGGTTACAGTGATAGTTGGCAAGGGGTGGTTGACGAATTAAAAAAACACGGTATCAGTGAAGAAACCATGCATGATGCGGGAATTGTGGCAAAACGTGATGACGGAAAACGTGTATGGGACGCGCAGTTTGAACGGGTAACCTTTTCAATTCATGATATTTATGGTAACTGTATTGGTTTTACTGGTCGTACGATGAAAAATGACGATACTATCGCAAAATATAAAAATACGGCCGAAACCGCGGTTTTTAACAAAAGTAACATTGTGTATGGTATCGATGTGATGAAAAACTTGTCGCGTGGAAAACATACCAACGGTTTAATTGTGGTAGAAGGCAATGTGGACGAAATTACGATGATTAAACACGGTTTTGTGAATACGGTGGCGTGTATGGGAACTGCATTGACCAAATTCCATGCCAACATTATGAAGCGTTTTGGGGAAGTGGTGTATTTGTGTCTTGATGGTGATAATGCGGGACAAAATGCAACTTTGAAATCGATTGATACGTTGCAAGATGCTGGGTTGTTGGTGAAAATTATTGTTTTACCGAACGGACAAGACCCTGATGAGTTCTTGACGGCTAACGGTGCTGAGGCAATGCAAAAGATGATTGACCAAAGTATCGGTGGTTTGGAGTTTAAGTTGAATTATATTAAGAAGCATAGTAACTTGAATGATAAAGTTGGTAAAACGGAATATTTGAACCAAATTGTTGATTTGATGGCGACAATACCTACCCCAGGGGAGCGTGCTTTGTATTTACAAGATATTGCTAATAATTTAGGGATTGACAAAGAAGATTTGAAAAGTACTATTGAAATGCGAATTAAACCGAAAGAACGGGTAAATACGATATCTAGTGGCAATATAAAGTATAATAACCACAATATATCGAAGATACAAAACTCAAACCAAGACGCCGAACAAACAATTGTGAAAGCAATTTTACATGACCAGCCCTATGTTAAGTTTGATTCAAATTACGAAATAGAGTTTACTAATCCACTTTATAAAAAAATTTTTACAGAAAACTTGAAATTGAGTGAAATTGATGATAGGCTAGATGAAAAAGGATTGCAAGAAATTGCACCGTTACGTGAAGTGAATACCCAGCTGACGGCAGAGGAACAGGAAAGGAAATGGCATGATTGTTATAATTTAATGATTAGGGAAACGTTAGAACGGAAAAAGCAACAAGCATTAAATCAGGGCAATATGCAAGAAGTTCAGCGATTAAGTACTTTAATATTTAAGTTTAAGCATCAAAAACCAACAATCAATAATCCGGAGGAAAAGTAAAATGGCAACTAAGAATACGAAAGAAGTAGTGGTAAAAGAAGAAACAAAGAAAACCACAAAAACCGCAACTAAATCGACAGCGAAAACAACTACTATAACAGTTGTAAAACCTGCTGCTGCTAAAAAAACAGCGGAAAAAGTAACAAAAGATACCACTGCTGGGGTTAAAAAGGATACTAAAACCACGACAAAGACGGAAAAAACGGCGCCAAAGGTTACCAAAACTGTAAATGAAGCCAAAAAAGCCGAACCCAAAATGCAAGAAGCAAAACAAATGACGATGCCTTTGGAAAATACAACAAATGCGAATGTTGGTGCCGACTTGTTTGATGGTTTGCGTCCTGATATTGTTGATTTGTTGAAGCGTTTTATGGAACCAGGTCGTGCGCGTGAAATCAGCGAAGATAGTTTGACGATGTCTTTGATTGAACGTGATGCCACCGCTGCCGATGTGGAAAAAGCAAAACAAATTTTATCCAGCAAGGGAATTGTCATCAAGAAAGTCAACGATGACGAAAAAATGCGTGTTGGTGCGATTGAAAAAATGATTTCCGAAGCTTCGGTCGATGACCCGATTAAAATTTATTTGCGTGATATTGGTCGATATAAGTTGTTAACCGCGGAAGAAGAAGTTGAAATCGCAAAACGCATGGCGGCGGGTGACGAAGAGGCAAAACAAATTTTAAACCAAAGTAACTTGCGCTTGGTGGTGCATATTGCGAAACGCTATGTTGACCGTACACCGTTGAAATTGTTGGATTTGATTCAGGAAGGTAACTTGGGCTTGATGAAAGCGGTGGAAAAGTTTGATTACAGCAAGGGATTCCGCTTTTCGACCTATGCGACGTGGTGGATACGTCAATCAATTACACGTGCGATGGCGGACCAAAGCCGTATTGTGCGTTTACCTGTTCATATGGTGGAAACAATTAATCGCTTGTTAAAAACGACCAAAGTTTTACAGCAAGAATTAGGTCGTGAACCAACGACAGCCGAATTGGCGGCGCGTATGGAGGTTAGCGAAGAAAAAATCGAAGAAATTCGTCGTATCAGTCAGGATACCACCAGTATTGATTCTCCGTTAGGGGACGAGGGTGACGGTACCATTATGGATACTATCGCGGACCCAACCATCATGTTGCCAGAAGAAGAAACTTACAAAAAAGGTTTGAAAACTCAATTGTTGTCGATTATCGCGTCATTAACTCCGCGTGAACAAAAGGTTATTCGTTTACGTTATGGTTTAGACGATGGTCGTCCTCGTACTTTGGAAGAAGTCGGTCATTTGTTTGAAGTTACACGTGAACGTATTCGTCAAATTGAAGCCAAGGCTTTGCGCAAATTACGTAATCCGAATCGTACGCGCCGTTTGAAAGATTTTGTCGAATCCTAAGCAATGTTATGATTGCTTAATACGTTTGGGCGTGGTATGCTATCTATATGAGTAATGCAAATATTGAAAAATTGTTGGCGGCACAAAAAATTGATAAAGAACGCTTACAATTAATGCAAAATTTGGAAAAAAGCAAAGTTAAAGTGGAATTGGATCGTGCCAAACAAACCATTGAAAATTCCAAGAATGCTTTATTGCAATTAGAGTCTGAAGCCAAAGGTTTACAGGAAAACTATCAAAAGTTTGCAAAATTAGTATCTGATACTTTGGCTCAAATGGAAAAGGCACAAAAAAATAACAGTGAAGATGCCGATTTGTATGATGAATTTTTGTCAAAATTGACCAAGGCGGAAGGCCAATTGTCCGAAATTGAACGCCGTATTGCGCAAAAAACTAACGCGTTCAAAACAACTACCATGGACGTGGCTAAAAACAGTGCAATGTTGAAAAATTTGACCAAAATGTACGAAGATGCTCAAGCTAGTTTGACACCGAAACTTCAAGCATTGGAACAACAATTTAACGAAAAAATTCATGGAATTGATGAAAAGTTGCTTGCAAAGTATCGTACGATTCGTAAAAACAAAGGAAATGACATTA
>JAZLKE010000036.1:0-4604 GCA_045597505.1 Clostridia bacterium
CGTTGAATGTCCCATGAGATATTGATGGCGTTTAGGGTCTGTACCAAGATAATAAACATTGCTAGAAAATGTATGACGCAGACTGTGTGTTGTTTTGTCGGGTATTCCAATACTTTTTAGATAACGACTGATTTTGGTTGCTACATGATGTGGTGTTACTTTGAACATGTTGCGCCAATCATTTTTGATATAGTCACAAAATTTTTTTGATAATGGAATATATGTGGTTTTAACTCCAGAATATTCTGTTTTCTTGCGATTGATTTTGGCGATACATTGTTCAAAATTGATTTCAGCTGTAAAGGCTTCTTCAAGACGGCATCCAGTGAATAGATAGAACAAAATCTCTTTACTGAAAATTGAATTATCTAAGTGCTGTTTTAATAACTTTTGCTCTTCAATATTTAACCATGTTTTTGGTTTGCCACAGCGTTTTTGTGAGAATGGATTTTTTAAGTTTATAATTGGGTTAGTTTTGATAGTACCTTTCTCAAATTCATTGGCAAATACGCGTCTAAGTAGAAAATAACAATAAGCACCAGTGCGGTGTTGCGTAATTGTAAACAAGAATTTTGTAATGTCATCCTTGGTATAAGTTGTAATTAGCTTGTTAAGTTTCGCAACATGTTTTAAGGCTTGTTTATAGTGCCAAGCAGATTCTGGTTTTATCATTTTTGTTTTGACTTCGCCCATGATAATGTTTTCATAAAAGTTGGTGGCAAGGTGTGATAATTTCAAATCAATTTTAATTGGCATTGTCTTTTTGAATTTAGATTTAATTTGCTTTTTAATTTCACATATCTTTTTTGTCAACTTTTCTAAGTCGCTATCGATAACCTGATACTTAACACCGTTAATCATTTTGCGCCATTCGTAACGGCCATCTGATCTGATGCGGGCATTCTTAATCTTTTCAATGCGTTTCATTTCTTCTGCCTCCTGTGTTTTTGATTCAGAAGAATTTGCAAGGTTTGACTTTATTAAGTTATCAAGGTTCGTTATTCTCTCGAAGACGTTTTGGTAGAGTTCGAGTGAATTGGTAATAGAATGGTGGCGGTTGCGTTCGTATAAACCGCCTAGTGATACAAACAATCCAACAGCCTTAGCTTCTTCTTGCTGATGCATTGTTTTTAATTCGCGCAGGTATAATCCCCCAATTTTAATAAGTTCTTCATCCATTAAAATAAAAATAATAATGGGGTAAAAATACTTCAATATGTGCGGGAAAATTAGTTAAACTTTTTTTTCTGAGAGCCAGTAGGAGCGTAAGATTGTTTGGCTTTTTCTAATTCTTGACCATGACGGAATGCAGCTTCAATTGGATCGTTAACGCCCTGTAAACCATCTATGTACGCCATAACCTTGGCTTGTTGTAATTTATCAAGGCTTTCTATACGAGCCACCAGCGGGCTTGTGGTGGCGTTATTTGGTGTATTTTGCGCAGTTGTGGTGGATTTATCACGTCCGAGCAAATAGTCGGTTGTAACATTAAAATAGTTTGCTATTTTAATGAGCGCATCAGTTCCAGGTTTTGATAAATGGTTGCGCCAGTTCATGAGTGATCCACGAGCTAGTCCAATCTCTTTCTCTAATGGATAATCACCCTTTTTTGTAGTATTTAGTAATTGGAAAATTCTATCGATTATGTCCAAATTCTCTTGTTTCATATTACCTCCGATAATATTCGTAAAAATCGTTTGCCTAATTACGACAAATATCGTAATATGTAATTAAGGCAGCAGGCGCCGTCATGCAAGACCGGAACCGGAGTAGTTCGTACGCATCCCCCAATGTGCATACAAAAAGAGCATACCCCCGGACGGGCATTTGGACGACACCATAATGTAGCATGACGGCGGGCTGGTTGTCAAAAACTCTGGGGGAATGGAGATTATGTGGCGGTTGTAAGAAAGTTAGGTTTTACATGTTTAATCTTTCTAGGAATTATCGGCCTAGTCGTAGATATCGGCTACGGCTTTTTCTTATTGTTTGACCATCGTATTACGACGGATAGTTATAACATTAATGATCAGACCCCAGTAGATTTTGAAGAAGTTAAAAACAGTAAAAACTTAACAGTCCAACAAATCAAAGAACTTGAAGATCGTAAATTGTTTGAAGTAAATCTTTATTCTAATTTTGACACAAAAGCAACAGACCGAGCTGGTATTGTTTTAGAAGAATTAAAAATCAATCACTTTACAAGTCCTGATTTGTCGACTAGTAGCATTGTATCCAGTGGTATGCAATATATTAGTGATTACAACGGTAAAAAGGGATTGTATGTTTCTGGTGAAACCTTGGCACTTCAAACAGGAGTTATAGATGGTGGTGCTGTCAATGTTGAAAAACTCCACGCAGTTAGTGATAAATTAAACAAGGGTGAATCGTTTACTGTTTACGGCAAAGAAACTAATAAATTCTATACAAACAGCAGTAGCGTGGATTGGGCTAAGGATGGCTCTGTTGATGACTATATTGCGCCACAATTCCAATATTACGAATGCTGTGGTTTGGATGGTATAACTTGGGATGCTGTTGGGCTTCAAACATTGCTAAAACGTGACACTGAATTGATTATTAGGATTGGCGACAGCAACGATAACGCATACATGATTAAATTAAATAAATTTATTGATACCCGCTATGATACTCGTCCGAAAAATTTATGGGAATTTTTCACGAATGGGTTTGGTGATGTGGGTGGATATTGTTGGTATCCAAATTGGGATAGTGTTTTTGAAGACATTATGCATGCTGTATTGACGAATAATAAGCAAACTGGTACCCATTATGGTGTTGTAGATTTGTCAAACTATTTTACGGTTACAAGACATTATAACACTGAAACAGAAAAATGGGATCCAGCCAATGAGGTTGACCAACAAATTGTCCATGCGGTCGTTAAATTTACTTATCACACAGAAGGTGCTGTTGCCAATGTCCAATCCATGTTTGGTGTCATTGATGATAATCCGCGTTTCAAACTTAATGAAGAAACTTACAATACTGATTTCGCACAAGCAGTTATGGTGTTAGATTTAACGGCTTCTGGTTTGGATAAGCGTTATTCTGAGACTTATCAAGGTTATTTGGTATCTTTATCGATTGATACACAACGCAAATTAAAAAACATGCCACCTTATCGGGTTAATGTGATTTTGGATATTGAACAGGAAATTGACGGTAAACCCATTGTTGGCTTGGATATCAATGCATTTGATGGTTTCAAGTTAAATAAATTCACTGTGAAGGGGAATCGGAAATTCTATTTATTAAACAATAGCTTACGAGATTGTGGCGCCGTTTTTGATGTTGCCGATAGTGTGCAAATCATCAATGTTAATTCGGGGGTAACCTTATGAAGAAAATATTGGGATATGTTTTAATTATTGTATTGTGTGTTGCTTCAGTCTGCTCGGGGGTTTTTTGTGGAGTTTCTTGGTTTAAGAAAGCCCACGCAGAAAGTCATACGATTGGCGAGATTAAATTCGATAATAGTTACACATTGGAATCTTTTAGTTATTCTAGCTTAGATCATCCGATTGCTTTTTATTGTAACATTAATGAAGAATCTGACTTATGGTATTTTTCGGAAGATTTGGAAAAAGTTCCTTCTTTCAATGGTGACCAAAAACAATATAACATAACATTGAATAAGTATTTAATTTTAGAACCAGCCGTATTTTATCGTACAGTGTCATTTAATGTAGTTTTAGAATTCCTAGATTTGAAAAGTGAAACTATATGTGAAACAAATATTGAAGTTGTAATCAGCTTTTATAATGACAAAACAAAATTTGAATTAAAAGTATATGGTGATCAAAATCGCCAATTTGTTGAGCGTTATATTTTAGATAACGGTTTTGAATTATTAATTACGGAGGTGAATCAATGAAAAAAACAATGAAAATTGTAGGGAGTGTATTGACCATAGTGGTAATTAGCGCTTTTGTCTTTTGTACTGTTTGGACGGTGCGCAACTGGGATACGGTCTATAAGTCATTAGACGGTACCAGTATTTATACCGCTGAAGATATTAAGAAAGCCAAAGAGGATACATGGGCTGAAGCCGCTCTAAATGAAAAAGAAAAAGATAATACAATATCTGATTTGCGCGAACTTATTTCAAGTTTGCAAACCACACATGGTATTGAGATGAATAAAATGCAACAATCGCTTGACGATTATATCTATATTTTCAATTCGTTGAAAGCTTCGGTTGAAAATGTGGAATTAGCAGATCGAGCCGTATTGGTTTTTATAAGCGACGATAAAATCATTAATGTTGGTACTGTTGAAAAAAATTCGACTTTCACTGATGAATTACCAACGCCAAGTAGGAAAGGTTACCACTTTATTGGTTGGTCATTAAATGGTGTTGATATTATTGATTTGAACACTTATGAATTTACGCAAAACACTACTTTAACGGCAGTTTTTGAAATTAATGTTTATACAGTAAAGTTTGTAGGTGTTTACGGAAACAATAAGATTGACTGTGGAGAAACACAGGTTGCGCATGGTGGATATGTTAATCCAGAAGCCCTTTCTGTGGCTAATCAAAATGCGATGAACTTTTGTAAGACAATTCCTGTTAATCA
>JAZLKE010000037.1:0-3544 GCA_045597505.1 Clostridia bacterium
CGTAATCATAAGTTATTCCACCAATAATCACTATTAACGACTTTGGTCGGTTGCACTGTCGGCTTGACAAAATCTTTGGAGTTATACACACGCGTATGACAACTATAACCAGCTCCACCAGTTACAATAACCTTATAATTACGCGACTTTTTAACCCTATCTTTGAAGTCTTTGACGGTACCATCAATACCGTATTTTTTTAATATACCAGCATTGACCGAACTGATAACAAAATCGCCTGGACGGAATCCGCTGTCGCTTGCATATGAATTTGGATAGATCATAATTTGTTTTCCTTTTAACTTGACTTTTTAATTTATTTGCGTATAATAACAATAGAATTCGACCAGCCGAGAAAGGCAGTAACAGGTGGAAACGCCGCACGGGTCGAATTTTTTTATTGTCTATTTTTGTCGCAATTCTTGTTAAATTTTTTGATTGCTTTTCGAGTTTTATTTGAATAGTAATAATTATTTAATGTATCTTTACTAAACATTTTATCACTTTGCCAATATGGTGCTGTAACCCTTGATTTGCGCCGATCTGTTTGACCATTGCGCTTATTTGGGTTTTCGCCAAAATCGTAAGTGGGCTTACCGTCTATCGTATACCGCGAATGTGTATTGCCATTAGCATAAAAACGATGCCCTTTTCTACCACTTATATAAGCAGAATGTGTTTCACCGCGCTTACCCATGTGAGCTGGATTCAAATCAACTCGAAACTCATTTTTTGTTAAAAACTTATCCTTAGACACTTTTCACTCCCTTACAACAACACCCGGCTAAGTTCACTTAACCGGGTTTTTCCTTTGTGGTTCATGATATTTAATTGACTCTTTTAACCAACCACGCGCTTCGGCTTTGTACAAACCAGCTAAAGTATTTGTCGCAGTATCGTGATATTGATTACCAATATCACTTGCACCTTGCATAGCACCTTTTAATATTTTTCCAGTACGCTTATCCCTTTTCCCAGTGAGAATAACTGAATAACCGTTATAAGCTCTGTCAACTTCTAAATAATTTCTTGTATGCTTACAGTACTTCGCATTCAAACGATCAACTTCTGCTTGTAAATCTTTAAATCTTGCCACCTTAATTTCTCCCTTTAATCATGGAATAACGGCTAGTACTTGCTAGCCGTTACACCCACGAAAACTTAATTTTTTGACGGCTTTGAAAAAGCCGATTTGTCTCCATATGGAGACGGCTGTCGAAAAACAATTTATTTAATTGTTTTATGCGCGACGTTCAAATTGACCAGTAAGGTCGTTAAAATGAATTCTACGGTCGTTAGCAACCATACGCGCATCTGCCCTTGACATATTCATCGTCAAAGCCAAATTGTATTTATACGCCTTAGCAGTATCACGCGCATGTTTTACATAGCCAGCAGAAAACGCAGCTAACTCCGCTTCTGTCATATGACTATCTTTGGGCTTATGATTTTCAAAAGCGCGCTTAGAATGATAAGCAAACTTTTCCGACATAGTATGCGGTTCATATTTTTTACGCTCTTGATTTTTCTTTGCTTTTGCCATGACATTTTTCCTTTTATTTTGATTTTTCAGTGTCGACTTCACTGGTGGAATTGTTTACGGCTAAGGTATTCCACTCACCCGCCGTAATGGCCAACGAGAGTTGGTCAGGAATAACGCCTGCTCACAGCCAGTGGGTACCACGGCTCCAAACACTCCCGCAGTGGTAAGAGATAATGTGGGGGACATTATCTCAATGGAAAGTGGGTTTTTATAAACCCACTAAAACTCAGTCTTTCAAAGACTGAAAATACAAATTAACGATTTCGACAATCATATCTTTAATGTGCTTTTCACACTTTTTAGCACGAGCCAAAACTTTACCGTAAAGTTCTGGTGTAAAGTTGACCAAGACGGAATTGTTTGGATCAGGAACAAATTCGTCCTCTTCCTTTTTTCCTTGATCATGTTTTTTCAAACTATGAATTGCTTCGCAAGTCATAGACGGCGTACAAGCACTAATTTGGCTATCAGTCAAAGAAAGCATTTCACGGAGTTGGGAAATAGAATAATCTTTATAACGCGGTTTAATGTGTTCACTAGCCATATCCCCAAAGCGTTGATAAATCGAAATATAACGACTTACAGTGGCTTTAGACATGGCAAAGTAATCTTCTGCCAGCGTATAAAATGAATCATAGAAAGTACCATCAGCAGTCTTGATGTACATATACAAATTCGAGTTTTTGAGATTGTACAAATCAACCGCGGTTTCGATATACATTTCCAAGCAAGTAGCATTGCGATTTTTAATCGCCTTAACTACTCTTTCCAACTCCGTTTTTGCTTCCTGTGGTGTCATGGTTATTTAGCCACCTTTTCTTTTGGAGTTACGAATTCTTTGGGTAAAACAAAGTGTTCCAAATATCTACGCTCTTCAAAATTTACCAGCATTGAATGTTTATAATCGTCAAGAATTTCAACAACCCAACAGTAAAAGAGTTTTCCCGATTCATTGTTTTGGCGAATTTGGAATTCCGCTTTATAATTGGTTTTCTTCAATTCGTTGAGCATTTTAATATCATACTCATTACGCAATTTTTCAGCGCGTGTGTGTAATTTACCATTGATATTTACACCACACTTAAAAAAGTAACTTTTGAATTTCCCAGATTCAACAAAAAAATTTGCAGTTGCTGGGTATGATTTAATCAATTTGGACTTGCTAATTTCTTCGTCCAAATTAAATTCTTCGACTTTTTGTTCGTTTTTTGTGTTTTTGGTTTCGTCCATTTTTTATTCTCCTTTGTGGTAGGTCACAACCCTTATTTTTTTTCGATAGTTCTCTATCAACGACTCGCTGTAACGAGGGTAAGTGCAGTTACAGCTACACTTACCACTGGTCCAGGGATACGCCCCTGGTGCGGTTGGTTTGTCTCCCTAACAACCAACAAGGTTCGACTCATACGCCGAGTTTTTGCGGTTGGTTCGTCCTATTATGATTGGCAATCCAAACCAACAACGGATTGTCTAACCAAAGTTTGTTCGATAACTTTCAAAACGGTTTGGTATTGACGTCTACCAACAAACGGAACCTTAGTTAACATCGGTTCCCACAATGTCGCGTTCATTGTGGACTTGTGATGGATTGTTATTGCACAATCCAACAAAGCAATCACAGGTATGTAAAATTTGTTTCAACAATATCAAAGCGGTTCTTTTCAAGAAATATCATTGCACTACCGTAATTGTTAATGTGATAAATTTCACCGTTTAACAGTTTGAAAAAATATGTCATTTATTTATCCCCCTGTTTTTGTTTACGAACTTCGTTAATCAAAGCAGTAACAAGTTGGTCCTGATATTCATCACCAAACGAATCACCTAAAAACTCAATCATGTTTCCACCACGGACTACACCAGCTTCGATTAAAGTTTCGACTAAATGTTGCATTATTCAGTTTCCCCCTTTTATTTGACAATCTAACCGCCATTGAATTACATTGTGTTTGTAATTAACCAGTCTTTCGAATGTCTATAATGTTATAATATAATATTATAGTT
>JAZLKE010000038.1:0-17003 GCA_045597505.1 Clostridia bacterium
ATCGTCCTTGTAGTCAGTAACAATCAAGAAATCATAACATTCACCAAAGTCTGTATATTCGTGTGTAACCGCATAGACTGTGCAATTATTTTGGATTTCAATTTCTTTAATTTTCTTGACTAACACTTCATCTTGCCAAGCCCAAAAGCCGGCAAAGTTTTCATAGAAGCAAACATTGTTTTCTTTAATAAAGCCTTCAATGTATGGTTTATAAATATTTAATTCCCTCAATAACTCGATTGCTTTTTGTTTTCTTTCTAATTGTGTTGTATTCATTTTTACTCCTTTTAATTAGGCACATATTTCAATGATGCCGTTTTCGCATTCTTCTGCGTAACAATCGCCTATGTATTTTCCATAGGCTTCAAAGTCGATAAAGTTTTCGATTGGCTCTGGGATTTTGTATCCACAGCATTCAAACATTTTTCGACCATAATCTTTCCAGTCGTAACCTTTGTAGTAGTGGATATCGTTATCCCAGTATTCGCCGTCTTTGTCGACCAACTCCTTGAAGTCAGACCAGCAACGAATTTCTAGGTATGCTGTCATTGCTTCGTATTTGTAGTCGTCGTCTAAAACGCCACTTTCTTTTAAGGTTTCAAACAATTCTTTGGGGTGCATATGGTCCCAGTTAATTGAATTGTCGCAGATACCTTCGATGTCCTGGATAAACAGTTCTTCGTCGATACCATCTAACTTGAAACCTTCTTCTTTTAATTCGGTTTCGATTTCTTCCCAATCTTCATAATCGGCAAGGTCTAACCATTTTGAACCTAAAGCTCTATCGTTACATTCGTTGTATGAACCCCAACTGCCTATAACGACTTTAATTTGATTTTCCATCTTTACTCCTTTTAATCTGTAATTGTTTCAAAGTCATCCACATAGATTTCGTCGCACATAATTCCGTAGTTGAAATAGTAATTTTCGTTTTCGTCTTTTCGTAGCGTAAATTCTCGAACGGATATTTTGCCACGGTCAGTAACGGCGATACTAATACTTCGATTATCGAAATCAATATCGACGATGTTGAAGGTGATGTCATGTTCACCATCAAAGAACTGAAATTCCTTTAGGTAATAACTCCTAAAATCACAAATTTCTTTTTTCTTTTCCATCTCTGTTTTTCCTCCTTTTTTAGATTTGCCATTTGGCGAACACCCCTCTGCATTGTTTGTAATGTCAAACCATTAAAAGTCAGTGCTGTTGTCAACGAAACAGAAGAAAAATATTGTCTTTGAAATAGACAATAAAAAAGTCAGGTATTCCCTGACTTAATCTCTTATTAAATTGTTTAAGCAATATTTTACTTCCGTTGACAACTGCGAACCAAACAATGCCACCCCTGTGGGCGACAAATGGCAAAGATAAAAAAAGGTTTAATAATATAATTTAGTTATAATAATACTATCGCCATCTTTTTTTCTGTCCAGAAGTTTAAAGTTTATTTGTTCATCATTAAATTTAATTAGTGTTTGGCATCGATTCCATTCAATTCTACATTTCCGCAGATTATCTGGCATTGATATAGTATCCCTAATTATCCGCCCATCTGATTCTAAATATTTTTTCGGTTCAAGAATTTGGATTTTATCGTTAATAGTACACACAAAATCTTTGCTTCTATATGTAATATGTACATGTGGTATATGGTGTCCTGTTATCTCATTACTGTTTATTTTAGCACGAATTGGTACCCTATCTTCTATTTCAATTCTACCCCTAGTTTCATAGCCTAACAATATACTTTTAGGCACATATAATGAAAAATCAGTTTCTATTCCTTCCATAATAATTATTATACAATATTTTTAAACTAAACGAGTGGCAAAATAACACCAAAATAGTCCCAATCGTAAAAAACACTGGACATTATATCGTTTTGGTTCGGATTATTCCTGAATGGTGGGCAATACAGGGTTCGAACCTGTGGCTTTCCGCACGTCAAGCGGATACTCTCCCGCTGAGTTAATTGCCCGTACTTTATCGTAACATAGCGTAAAATTTTTTCCAAGTCCTTTGTTACGAATTGGCAGGGGGTAAAGGAATTGAACCCTTATGAGCGGTTTTGGAGACCGCCATTCTACCATTAAATTAACCCCCTATGGTTAACAAGATATAATAACTAATCCGCACGAAAATGTCAAACTATGTTTTATACCAAACGCAACCAAAGTTGATTAAGAACTTGCAATCCAGTTTGGGTTGCAATCACGGCGGTTGGCGTAACCGTGACCAAACCATGTTCTGCCAATAATTTAATTTCGTTTTCTTTTCCCTGTAACAAATCGCGTGACACACCTTTACTTAATCGTAAGCCCAACATAATTTGTTCATCGTGAATATCCTCAGGCGTACGCGTAATTGACGGTTCGCTGTGGTAAGACAAAATCTCATCACTGTTACAAAAGCGTTGGTTGTTAATAAGCGAATGGGCGCCAGCACCAAAACCAATGTATTCTCCACCCGTCCAATAAACCATATTGTGTTTGGATTCGTAACCAATGCGCGCGTAGTTGCTGACTTCGTAACGCACAAAATCAGACGGCAAATTAACTGGTTCGTCCGTATCCAACACGCAATGGTCATCTTTGGTCAACGAATAAATTGATATGTGTTGTATCAAAGCCAAAACTTCGACAGGTGGCGTAACAAAACGATAATGAGGAATATCTTTAATCAAATCAATCGACAAATTGTCAAAATACTCGTGCGCCAATTTAATTGCGGTGACCGCCTGTTTAACGTCATGAATCCGCCCCAAAGCACGCAATGTTTGGTCATCAAAAGATTGGACACCCAAACTTAAACGGTTAATGCCCAATTGACGATAGGCTTGGCACTTTTCATGGGTTAAAGAATTTGGGTTGCATTCAATCGTAACTTCCCCGTCACATGTTGGTAAACAAGCGAACACAGTTTGCAATTGTGCAGGCGAAAGCAAACTCGGCGTACCACCACCCAAATAAATGGTTTTGACCGTGTAGTTCGAAAAATCAAAAGCCCGAATTTCCGCGCATAGTTTTTGCAGATATTGGTCGATATTTTGTACCGCAGTACACGAAACAAAATCACAATAGCCACAACGCTTTTCACAGAACGGAATATGCACATAGACCGACAACGGCTTTTTCATCAGATTTTCAAAATCTCCACAAAGGCTTCGCTCGGAATTTCCACGTTTCCCAGCATACGCATTTTCTTTTTACCCGCGCGTTGCTTTTCCAACAATTTCATTTTACGCGTAATATCGCCACCGTAACATTTCGCCAAAACATCTTTGCGCAAAGCTTTCACAGTTTCGCGCGCGATAATTTTACCACCGATTGCGGCTTGAATTGGAACCTCAAACATTTGTCTGGGAATAATGTCTTTCAAACGTTCCGCCAAAGCTTTACCTTTGGAATAAGCGACGGATTCATGCACAATTATCGACAAAGCATCGCAAATCTTACCATTCAATAAAATATCCATTTTGACCAAATCCGCACGTTGGTAACCCGCAGGTTCGTAATCCAAACTGGCGTATCCATGACTGCAACTTTTCATGCGGTCAAAAAAGTCGTACACAATTTCATTCAACGGAATTTTGAAATTCAGCAAAGTTCGGTTGCCGTCCATGTGTTGCATATCAATAAAAACCCCACGTTTATTGGTTGCTAAGTCCATCAGTGCGCCGATATATTCGGGTGGCGTCCACATTTTCAACGCGACAATGGGTTCTTCGTAGTAATCAATTTCCACGGCTTTGGGCAAATTACTGGGGTTAGAAACATTCAAAGTGCGACCGTCGTTGGTATGCACAATGTAATTCACGCTGGGCGCAGTCGTAATAATATCCAAATTAAATTCGCGTTCCAAACGTTCGGTAATAATTTCCATATGCAACAACCCCAAAAATCCCACGCGGAAACCAAAGCCAAGCGCCGTACTGGTTTCTTTGGTAAATTCCAAACTGGCATCATTCAATTTCAATTTATCCAGCGCGTCTTTCAACTCACCGTACTTATCGCCCGCAATCGGATAAATACCAGTAAACACGACGGGCAAAACTTCTTTATAGCCTGGCAAAGGTTCACACGGATTTTCCGCGGTCGTTATCGTATCACCAATTTTAATTTCGTTGACAGTTTTAATACTGGCGCACAGATAACCAACGTCGCCCGCACTTAATTGGTCGCATGGCGTTTGTTTGGGCGTGAAAAAACCGACTTCGGTAACTTCAAATTCTTTATCAGTCGCCAACATTTTAATTTTATCGCCGACTTTGACGGTACCATCAAACAAGCGCAACATACATACCGCACCCAAGAAATTGTTATAATAACAGTCGAACAGTAAGGCTTTCAACGGTTTATTTTCGTCTCCTGTCGGCGCGGGTAAAAGTTCAATAATTTGTTCCAAAACTTGGTCAATGTTGGTACCATTTTTGGCGGAAATCGCTGGTGCTAAACCTGCTGGAACACCAATCACTTGTTCAATTTCGTTGCGTACACCTTCCACGTCAGCGGCAGGTAAATCAATTTTATTAATGACTGGTAAAATTTCCAAGTTGTTATCAATCGCTAAATACGCATTTGACAAGGTTTGGGCTTCCACACCTTGGGTTGCGTCCACAATCAATATTGCGCCTTCGCACGCCGCCAACGAGCGCGAAACTTCGTAAGTAAAATCGACATGCCCAGGTGTATCAATTAAATTCAAAACATATTCTTTGCCTTTGTAATTATACAACATACGCGTTGGCGTTAATTTAATTGTAATGCCACGTTCGCGTTCTAAATCCATACTGTCCAAAAGTTGGGCTTCCATATCACGTTTGGCGACTGTGCCCGTGATTTCCAGCAAACGATCGGCCAAGGTTGATTTTCCATGGTCGATATGTGCGACAATACAAAAGTTGCGAATTCGCTTCACAGATATAGCTTAACGTTTTTTTTCGTCTAACGCAATGTAAAGATTGTAATATCCAATTTCGCCGGTCGCGGTAAACAATTCCCACAGCACATCTTTCAGTTCCATATTTATATTATTTACGCTAAACTGGTAACATATGCGTGAAACATTTGTCGAAGTCGGGGTCATTGTAAAATCGGTCAAAAGCGGCGAATACGACGCACGCGTGGCTGTATTTACCGCCAAAGGTATCCAGTGGCGGGTTTTGCGTGGCGTATATCGTCCCAAAGCTAAATTGGCGGCATCTTGCGGATTGTTTACCGTGGGCGAGTTTACTGTTTCTGGACAAGCGATTACAGGCATCAATGTTTTGGTCGCGCCGTTCAGCTTGGCGCGCGATTTGAACCGCTACTATTTGGCGTGCAGTATTGCGGACGCATTATTGCATTTGGAATTTGTCGAACAGGCACCAGCGGCTTTAATTGCTGCCATTAACGCGTTGACCGCACTTGCCAATTCGGACGAAAGTTGCTACCCCATTTTTTTAGATTTTTACGGACAAGTGTTAAACATTTTGGGCTATGAAATTGATTTAGATTACGACCGCACCCAACTTACCCATTCGGTCGGAAAAAAGTTAGTACGAAAAACGGTAGAAGCATTCCGCCAACATGTCGATTACGAAATTCAATTTTGTGATAAATTTTATTTAGATGCGTAATCTTTACCCATTACATATTTGAACGCATCAAAGAAACCATATTTATTTCCTGTATCAAAACGACGGGCTTGGGTGGTAACAATGTTCTTTTGTGGAATTTGGTTTAACGCCGCAACAATGTCGTTGCCTAAATTGTCGCAAAAATGCGGTGGTAATAAATAACGCCCCACCGCCACCAAATTGCTGGTTGGTTTGGCGGGCTTTTCAATAATTTGTCCTGCGGAGGTAATGATACCATAACGATGCGCATCTTCCCACGGCACGGGTGCCGCAATAATTGCAGGTCGTCCATTTTTTTGGTAAGCGTCCAACATTTCGGCGGTCGGATTGCCGGCGAAAAACACGTCATCACAATACGCCAACACAAACGGTTCGGAACCAACAAAACTGCGGGCATGCTTAACACAATCAGCCACGCCTTGCGGTAAAGGCACCCGACGGAAATACAAATTCATGTCACGAAAAAAATTGGTGGTCGTGGTTACCGGCACCGCATCTTGGGTAGTTTTAGCACGACGTTCCAAATAATCGTCGACTTCGTAATTTTTATCCAAATAATTCATTAAACATTCGCGACCGCGCCCGATTAACAACAAAACATCGGTAATGCCCGCGTTTTGCAGTTCTTCCAAAATGTAATGAATGACGGGCTTGTCCCCCAATGGCAACATTTCTTTGGGTACGGCTTTGGTAATGGGCAAAAACCGCGTGGCATAACCACCCGCGGTAATTACCGCCTTAGTAATTTTTATCATGTCGTTATATATGCAAACAAAAAACACGGCGTGCTTGCCGTGTTTTTTGCAGGATATCTTAATAAATTATTTTCCTTCCGCTGCGCTGGAAATCAAAGTTACCAAATTCGGAGCAACGATTAACATAACGACCAAAACAACGATACCAATAACGGCATAAATCAATTGTTTTTTCGCGTTTTTACGTTTATCTTCAGTGTCCGCAGTAAAGAACTTGTAGGCAAGGAAGATTGCCAAAACGACAGCCGCTACAGTCAAAAGACCAAACAAAGCATACATAACACTTTGAATACCTTCAACAACTGTTTTCAAGTTGTCAGTCTCAATTTTATCAAGCGTTGCTTTCGGACTTAATTTATTGAAAAAATTCATTTTTTATTTTTCTCCTTTTTTTATTTTTAACTATTTGTAGTTTATTATACCTATTATTACCTGTCAAACAATTTTTGACAGATTTTTACAAATTATTCCGCCTTGAAACGAAGGTAATCAAAGGTTTTATCGGCGTGGTACAAACGAATTGAGGTCGCATCTTGGGCAAACATAATTGGGTCACCAGTGTTACCCTGCGGTTGGTACAAAACAGCAATTGGCAAAGTGGTTGTGCTGGTTGTATCTGTGCCATTGGTGGAACTGTCCGTATTTTCTGTATTAGTTGCCGAAGTCGTTACCGAAACCGTGCGAGAAATATCTCTTTGGTAATCGTAAATATTGATATTGTTACCAGATTGAACATAAATGGTATTATCCATAACCGCCAAAACGGCATCGACCGTACTACTCGACAATAATTGTTTAGCTTCGCGGTTATCGCCTGAATCTAATTCAACACGCGTACCATTAACTGTATAATGATACAATTTGTTATCCAAAGTGCAAAAGCCGTTAGCGTAAATTGCAATCGAACTGAAACTTTCAAAAACACTGCCATCGGTCGGCAATGGCATATCATTTTTATAGTCGTAACTTGCCATGGTATCGTTTGTAATCACGCGCAAATCTTGGTTATAGAAT
This sequence comes from Clostridia bacterium, assembly GCA_045597505.1. Lineage (GTDB taxonomy): Bacteria > Bacillota > Clostridia > Christensenellales > UBA1242 > RGIG8050. The sequence goes on from JAZLKE010000038.1 coordinate 7,387, forward strand.
GTTGCATTACTGTTATAAACTTTAATCGCAAAGACGAATTGTGCATCGCCAGTATTCATCGGCGTAACCGCCAAAGGCGTAAAAGTCGTACCCTTATCCGCGACACCATTAGCCACAAGTTCGGCTTCGCCCCCCGCAACACCACAACGATACAATAAATTTCCGTTCAAAGTCGAATTTTCGCCACGGGCTTTTTTCGTGTAATAAACGTAGCCCATCACACCGCCATAAACTTTGTCCAAAGTTTGGTTAACACTTTGGGTCTTATATTGAGTTGCAATCGGCAAAACAACATTAGTCACTTCGGTGTCCAAAACCACGACTTCTTTGGTTTTTACGTTAATTTTTTTAATTTTGGTGACGGGTGTTTCGTTTTCGTTGTCCGTTTCAGAAACTAATAAGTAAATTTCGTTACCATTTGACCAAACGGTAAAATTTTTGGTGGTCAAATCCGTGCTATCAGTTGTGTATAGCCAAGTATGGTTGTTACCGTCCAAATCGACGCGATAGAAATCCAAATAACTTGACATCAAGTTACCACGATTATCCAAGCGGTTATGTGGTGTTGTATAAATTAAATATTGACCAAAAACCCACATCGCGGTCTTGTCATGCCCTGCGATTTGCGGAACTACGGCTTGAATTCCGTTACCATCTTGACCAATTTTATTCCAATCGGTAATACCAGAAACCACGGTATTATATTTTTCATCAGTTTCGGCATAAGTTGCATTTTCGCCGTCATCATTTTGGTAAGTATTATTATATTCATAAGTTACCACGGGTTTAGCGTTGTCACCAATTTTAACGCGGAAAATACCACTGTCAGGGATTTTACCATTGGCATAATATTCGTTATCCCCATATTTAATATTTGCGGTAGTCACACTATCACCAACGAAATATAAATAATTATCAACCATGACGGAAGCAGTACCGTTGCCAGAAACTTGGCTGACCGTTGGCAGTTCTGTAATACCAGAACGAAATTTCGGAGTTAAATTGGCTACGATTGCCCAAATTACGCCACCCAAAGCAATCACGACAGCCAAACTGATTAAACAAACTTTTTTGGTAAGAAATTTAGCCATATTGGTTAGTATAACAATTATCACCCAAGAAAGCAAATTTTATTTATTTTGATTACGCAGTGCAACAAAGCGTGCTTTGATTTTTTCATTGATACGGAAGGAATCGCGAATTTTACTAATCGTTTTGGCTTTTAATTCCGCCGATGCCGTCACCAAGAAATTATATACAGCATCAGGATAAGCAATCGCCACTGTCGCCAATAACCACGCCTGCCCCATATAAACCATATAAGTGTTATCCGATTTAAGGTAAGGCAACACCTGTAAAATTCGTTGGTCACGATAAAATTTCAAACCGAAAACATAAGCAAAGCGGCGGGTATAAACATGCTCATCACAATGATGCGCCAGAAAAAACGACCAAAAATCGTCGAAAGTTGCTTTTTTCAAATACGAATTCAGCATATCGGTAATAATCCACGATTGGGCGTATGACAAATTCGCGGACAAAAAATTTAACTGCTCGGCGGTGTTTTTACAGCGCAACAGTCCCAACGCAAAATAAGAAAAGTCAATTTCAAGATACTTCCCCAGTTCAAAATCACTGAGTCGCAAATCAGTATCTGTGCAATGTGTTTTAATCAATTGGCGCAAAATTGGAACCCGTACGCCAATCACAGTTAACGAACTGTTAGATAACGGTTGCGAAAACGCTGCGTAAGCTTTGTCGCCCTGCTTAAACAGCAACTGCAAATAACCAGTATAGGTCACAAATTAAGTATAAAAAAAACTTGGACAAATGCCAAGTTTTTTAAGTTTGGAGCTCCCGGTCAGATTCGAACTGACGGGCTACTGATTACAAGTCAGTTGCTCTACCAACTGAGCCACAGGAGCATGTAACACATTATGCGTTACATTAAAGAAAATGTCAACGACGGATTAACCGTTTTTACGTTCGGCTTTTTCTTCTTCAGCCTTACGTTGACGATAGTTTTTATAGCCAATTTTTTGGTTGTCCGCGGTATCCCATTTTTTACCACCAGTTACCAAAATACCGATGAAAATGGCTAAGGTTAAAATAATCGCAATAATCGGCATGACCAAATTTTTCGGCATAGCAATAGTAAAAGCTAAGCACATTAACGCCAAAGCCAAGACGACACCGCCCGCGATAATGGTTAAACGACGGCTGATAACACCTTTACTGCCCATAAAGATGCCGGCCAATAAGAATTTAACACCGACCGCAGTAACCATAATTGTTACTGCCCAGTTCAAAGAAAACCAACTTAAAACATTTTGATCTGGATAGTAATTAGCCAAAATGACTTGGGCGCCCCACAAGCCCGCCAAAACCACCAACACCAATGGTAAGAAAATGCGTGATAAGATTTTTTTATCCATATTTTGATTTTATCACATGATTAAAAGTTTAGCAAGAAATATCCCAAACCCAAAAGCCAAGGCTCCCGCCGCCAAACAAGTGAAAAAGATTTTCCAAAAGGAACGCGGTGTTTTGCCACTAATTTTACCCGTTTGACCATTCATGTATAATGGATATTTGTTACCCTTGTAATCAAAATTACCTAAATAAATCGGCAACAATACATATTTATAAGTTATATTAGTAAAATCAACGTTAACACGCAAATTTTCAAAACTAGCCGAATCGCTGATAAATCGTTCACTGATTTTGTTGCGCACCGCTTGTTCCATTTGCAGTTTAGCTTCCGTCCAACATTCTTGCGCGTCCTTAGATGCTTGTGCCACAGTAAAACCCGACAAATAAGATTGTTGAAAGGCTTTACCGTGATTTGTATCAAAAGGTTGAATTTTACTCAACAACTTAGGATTAATTTCACTATTGTTCGCTAAAATTAAAATATCATCAAAAGATTGCATTTCAATATCACTAATTGGACGGCGTGTAGTTTGCGTTTGAATAGTTTCTTGCCCGTCAACCATGACCGTAGTCGAACTAGTTTGTACCAAAGTACCAGTAAATTTACCAATAACTTGCGCATCAAAAGTAAAGGCTGGATAATAAATACCTTTCAATTGACGATTTTTTAATAATTGCTGTTTGAAACTTGACGGTGTAAAAAGACGTTTGGCTAACCAACTGGAAACCTGTTTATCGGCTTCGGCGTGGTTCATATCAAATAAAACAATAGTATCAGGACGTAAACCCGGGTGTTCAGTTGTTTTGACCATATTGGCTACCCCGCAATAATCACAACGCGCAACCAAATCAAATTTAGAAACCACAGTCTTAGCACCACAATGTTCACAACGTAAAACTGCTGTGTCTTTTTGCCATGTCGGTGCATTATTTAGTAAGGTTTGAAAAGACTTTTCTGTAGTCAGTTCACCAGTAACTGATTGAAAATTGCCACAGCGTTTACAAACCAAACCATTCTTCGCCGAATTAAAAATCAGATCTCCGCCGCAGTTTTGACACTTTTGGACAACTTTCGTAGGATTGACCATTATAATTTATTTCCACACTCCGGACAGAATTTAGAACCAGCTTTAACCGCTGCCCCACATTTACCACAAACATTGCCACCAATTTTGGCACCACATTCTGGGCAGAATTTAGCCTTGGCACCAACACTGGCGCCACATTGTGAACAGAATTTACCATTGGTTGGTTCTTCACTGGCCATTTTAGCAAACATTTGCCCCATATTGGCACCCATACCCATACCGACACCCGCACCAATCATAGAGCCAGCCATACCAGGATTTTTGGCAGCTTCACGCAACGCATCGGCCTGTGCTAAACGCATTTCCACATCAGTAGTATTACGACGCATCATCAAAGCCGTATTTTTATCCAACGCCTTTTCCAATTCTTCTGGCATCGAGAAATTTTCAATGTTAAACTTAATCAATTCCAAGCCCAAGGCCTTGAAATCGTCATTCAAACTGTCTTTAACGCGTTTTGCCAATTCGTCCAAGTTGGCGGCAAAATCCAAAATTGACAATTTGCTTTCACCAACGACATCAGTAATGCCCGAAATCAAAATACTACGCAAGTAATCAGTAATATCTTGGGTTGCAAACGATTGACCAGAACCAGACAATTCACTCAAAAAGACGTATGCGTCTTTCACGCGGAAACTGTAAGTACCAAAACTGCGCACACGTACAACACCATATTCTTTATCACGAATGGTAATCGGATTTGGTGTACCCCATTTTTGGTTTGTAAACTGCTTTGTTGAAACAAAGTAAACATCACTGCGGAATGGGTTTTGGAAACCATATTTCCAAGACATCAATTTAGTAATCACAGGGATACTTTTGGTGTCTAACTTGTAATAACCTGGCAAGAAAACGTCCGCCATTTTGCCTTGGGTTGCGAAGACCACATTTTGTCCATCGCGCACGGTCAAGACCGAACCTTTGGAGATATAGTCGTCTTTCATGTCAAATTTGTAAACGATTGTGTTATTAGAGTTATCTTTCCATTCAATATTTTTTAATAATGCCATAATTATGCCTCCATTGGCAGGATAGCACGCTTCAACAAATCAAGCAATAAATTTTACCTATTGTCGATATACATAAATATGGGTTCAATTTGTGATTTATATGATGGTTGGGAGTACTATGTTGCCCGCGCCGAGTTAGCCTATCACCAAAACCATTACAGTACCGCATTAAATGAAGCCAAATTAGCTCAAAAATACGCCAAAACCAAAGCACGACAAAGTGCTATCGGAATTTTTATTGCGAAATGCTACACCGCTATGGGCGATTACGAGCAAAGTTCACAAACTTACCGCAGTTTAATTAAGGACGGAACATATTTACCACCCGTAATGATGGGTTTAATGTACAATCATTTAGAAGAAAAACAGACCAACAAAGCCAAAAATAACCTAACAGTAGTCAAATTATTTGCACAAGACGAGGAAAATGATAGCAATGATTGAAATTACCTTGTTATTTTTGGGTTCAATCATTGGGGCAGGTTTTGCCACAGGTGCCGAAATTGTGACTTTTTTTGGCGCTTGGCAATTGCCAACGTGGTTAATCGCCGTTATCGTCGGATTGTGTATTTTTGGAATGATTACCTTAGAAATTGTTTTGTTTTACCCAAGTTCTAATGACAAAGCCAGTCACAAAACGCCAAAATTCCTACATCTAGGTATTGTTATGATATACTTAACACTATTTACCGCAATGACAGCAGGAATCATGCAAATTACAAATTTTTACATTTGCTTAATTGCACTACTTTTCAGCGCAATTATTACGCTTTTCGGCATTGAAAGACTGTCCAAATGCAATGTTTTAATTGTTTCAGCAATTATCGTACTAATTATTTCCACCGCTTTACCACACCTATCAATTACAATACAAACGACCTATCAATGGCAGCACATCATACCCGCATTATTTTGGGCAGTTCTATACGCTGGCTTAAATTGTTTTATGTTTCCCGAACTAATCAAAGCCATCGCTCCAAATAAACCGCGCCACACATTAGTTTGGGCTGGATTACTCACTGCTATTTGCGTAACAATTCTACTCGGCTTGATTTTATCAACAATTAAAGCCACAAACACAACCCAAGCATCAATTCCATTACTTGCCGCTGCACCAAACAACATCACCATGTTAATCATTCTATTGGCAATCTTAACCAGCCAATACACTACACTATTCGCCATCACAAAGCGTCTACAACTAATCATACCCACAAGTAAAGAAAAACCACGAACGACCGTGGTTTTAGTTTGCTTAATCGCTTTAATCGGGTCATTTTGCGGATTTAACCGCATTATCCAATACGGATACCCCGCAATCGGCGCACTTACTTGTTTTTATTTACTGTTTTCTTTTTGGCAGCGGTTTTCTTCGCAGGCGCACTAACCTTTTCCACATCTTCTTTAATTTCAGTAACTTCGGCAGGCTTTTCTTCTTTGTTTTCGGCTAAAACTTTTTCAGCCTTAACTTTATTAATTGCTTCTTCATTAACAATACCTTGTACCGCTTCAATCACAAAAGTCATTTCCACAGCATTTTTATCTTCGCCGACATTCAAAGTAATGGTTTTGAAACCTGGTGCTTCTTCGCGAATTTCTTTAATACGACCTAACAAGCCAGACGCCATTTTAACTTTTACGCCCGGACGTAAAGTATCCAACATGGCCATATAATCCTCTTGTGCTTTTTTTTGACGGCGACTTTGTACAAATAATAAGGCAATCATACCCAACAACAAAACGCCAATTAAAACATATGATACAATATTTGTGTTCATATTGACATTATAACTAATATCCACACCAAAAACAACCAAATTTTAACGACAAATTTCACTGATGTTCATCATCGTGGTAAAAACGCTTATAAAAGGCCTTTTTATACGCCAAAAAGCGATCTTCACGAATAGCCGTACGAATATTATCCATTAAATGCAACGTCCAATGAATATTATGCAACGACAACAAACGCGCGCCAAAGGTTTCCCCTACTGTAATCAAGTGGCGAATGTAGGCTTTGGTATAATTACGACATGCATAACATTGGCAGTCGGCTTGAATCGGCGTAAAATCCGTTTGATACTTTTGATTGCGCAAATTAAGGTTTCCGTCATCAGTAATCGCCATACCATGACGCGCCATACGGGTTTGATAAACACAATCGAACATATCAATCCCATTCTCTACACCTTCAAAAATATAATCTGGCGTACCCGCACCCATTAAATAGTGAGGAACTTCAACTGGTAAATGTGGCGCCAAATTTTGCAAATGTTCTTTCAGAACCGCGAAAGGTTCACCAATCGCCAAGCCACCAACTGCTACACCATGTTTTATGTACGGTTTAGCATTTTCCAAACTTTTTAAGCGCAAATCTTGATAAAAATTCCCCTGAATAATCGGAAATAAAGCTTGCTTAGGGTTATCATGCGCCAAATAACAACGACGCAACCAATCGACAGTGCGCGCATCGGCTTCAATTACTTGTTCACGGGTCGCACCATACGGAGAACAAATATCTAATTGCATTATAACATCCGCACCAAGCTTGTGTTGTACGTCCATATTGCTTTCTGGTGTGAATTTGAAAATTTTACCGTCAATATGACTTTTGAAAGAAACACCATCGTCATCCAACTTGCGCAAATTTTCCAAAGAAAAAACCTGGAACCCACCACTGTCCGTCAAAATTGGTTTATCCCAGTTCATAAATTGATGCAAATCGCCAGCCTGCGCAACAATATCCGCACCTGGTCGCAAAAAACAATGGTAAGTATTCGCCAAGATGATTTGCGCACCTGCGTCCTTAACCTCCTCTGGCGACAGTCCTTTAACCGAAGCGCGGGTACCAACTGGCATAAAAATTGGTGTCTCAATTTTACCGTGCGGAGTAGTAAAAATTCCAGTACGCGCAAAACACTCCGAAGATTTACCGGTTATTTCATAAGAAAAGTATTCGTTATTCATAATCAAACTCCTTGTGTTTTGTGGTTTCAAATAAGTTGTTCACAATTTGTTTTTTGTCGCCATTTTCATATAAAACACTATATATAGTGTTTGTTATTGGCGTAATAATACCATATTTTTGCGACAACATGTGCATTGCCTTAACAGTACCTACCCCCTCGGCAGTGCCGATATCGTCCGACAAAGAGTTTTGGATAAATTCTTCTCCGTAACGGCGGTTATGACTGTTTTTACTGAATAACGTTGCCTCAAAATCGCCAAGATGGCTCATGCCAAAAGCCGTCATGCGGTTACCACCCATTTTCTCAATCAATAAAGAAACCTCATAACAACCACGTGCCATCAAAGCACCTTTCAACGAAGAAAGTCCCAGACCATCCAAAATTCCCGCAGCGATACCCATAACATTTTTCGCAGCAGCACCAACTTCTACCCCAAGTAAATCTTCCGCGCGCAACAAAGTAATCAATGGACTTTCAAACATTTTAATCACACGACGCACAGTAGCCTTATCCTCGCCAGCAATGACCATCATATTAGGCTGTCCAGCAGTCAACTCTTCGATATGCCCTGGACCAACCCAAACACAAACACGGTTACTGTCATCAATATTTTTTTTCAAAATTTCGCTCAATCTTTCGCATGTATTTTGGTCGATACCCTTCATACATAAAACAAAAGTTTTATTACAGGGACCGCATGCACCAATCTTACGCGCAAAATCCTGCATTCCCTGCGCTGCAATTGCAACAATAATTGTCTCGGCAAAATCAATACTTCCCCGCAAATCCGTACTATAATGCAAATCTTCTGGTAAAGTAATATAGCCATTTTTCTTAGTTTGCATCAATTGCAAATAACATGGGTCTTCGGCACGCCCCCACATCGTCACATCATTGTGTAATTTTTCAATTTGATACCACGAGTGAAAGGAAGCCCAACGGCCACTGCCTAAAACAGTAATTTTTTCCATAATTATCATTATATCAATAATTCTAATTGCAAACAATTAAAATCTGCGCGATAATATGTTATGGGTTTATTTCACATTCTGAAAAATGGTTTAACTATCGAAAAGAAAAAACTCGAAGCAGAACCAGAAGATGACAACGAAGTAGAAAATTACGAAGAAGAAAATACCGAAGAGGTTGTTGCTAACGGAGTTCCGGCTCAGTCGCCAATAACGCCAGAACCGACTACAATGCCGTCTTCGCAACCAACATTAGAAGAACAACGCTTGGAAGCGGCCTCCGTACTTTTTGGCGACAATGGTTTAACGCATGGTACTACCCCGTCATTGATTCAAGTTGGACAACCAGCGACACAAACCGTCACGCAACAAACGACCGTTGAGACACAACAACCGTCACAACAGTTTTTCAACACTCACAATAATTTATCGGGCAATTTTGATAACGCATTACTTGGTCAGGTCAGCGCCAACCAAAATTTATTGGTTATTGCACCACAAACCTCGGCAGAAATTTCCACGATTTTAACCAACCTTGCCAATGGTAACGCGTGCATCGTTTCTTTGTCGCGTTTCTCTTTACCAGAAGCTCAAAGATTTTTGGATTATATTTGCGGATTTGTCAACGCAATCGGTGGCATGATTATGCAAAAATCATCCTCAGAATATATTTTAGCTCCAAAAGGCGTTAATATTAAAAATAGTTAATTCTCGTCACTATTAGTTAAAACTTCGACACCTTGTGCGGTTACCAAAATCGTGTTTTCGTAGTGTGCGCTTAATTCTCCGCGAGTAGAAATCACTGTCCAGCCGTCTGGTGCGACTTTGACCGCATTGCTGTTACCATGAAAAATCATTGGCTCAACACAAACCGCAGTATTGGGTTGGAACTTTTTACGCACATGTTGTTGCAAACCAGAACCATGAACGACGTAATTAGGAATCAGCGGATCTTCGTGTAAATTTTTACCAATTCCATGTCCGCAATAATCTTCCAAAATACTATAACCGCCGATGTCTTTAATGTAGCCCTCAATTGTTTTGCCAACAATTGCGACTTCAACACCTGGTTTCATTTTGTTCAAGGCTTTATAAAAGCAATTGCGCGTAACTTTAATCAATTCTTGCGCTTCGTCCGAAATTTTACCG
>JAZLKE010000039.1:0-9297 GCA_045597505.1 Clostridia bacterium
AGCAAAGTTTTATATGATACCTATACCGTTACTGCGACCAAAGCGGCATACACCATGACCATGCCCAGCACGGTTGCTACTGTTGCTCCGAAGAACATGGAAAACTTGGTATTACCATTGCCAGAAAGTTATACTTTTAACGGCGACAGCGTAGATGCTACTGTTGCTCCGTCGAACGATAAACACTATGCGACGGTTACTTTGAAAAACGAAAAGAAAAACATTAATGTGACCGCACGTTTGTACGCGGTAGTTTCTTTGGAAAACGAAACTTTCGACGCTGACCAAATCACTTTTGCCGAAAAGAATTTGACCATTAACATGGCTAATTACAAAACCACTGGTAAATTGAAAGTTACTTATGTTTTGAAAGAAAACAAGGATAGCAAGGCTGCGGTTTTGGTAGCTACTCCGTTAAGCACTATCGAAATTAAAAATCTTGAAAAGAGCAGTGTAACTTTCGCGAATATTCCAACTGCGCCCAGTGTTTCTGGTTTGTCTTATTATTCTAATGTTACCTTATCTGCTCCAACTGCTGACAGTGCTAAGGCTGGTAAAGAAACTTTTGCAGTTGAAGCTGATACAGTTATTACCGAAGTTCAATACAGCTTGTATCCGACCGAACCAAAAGAATGGAAAGTCGGTGACAAAGTAAAAAGCGTTACTGTCGAAAACGGCGTTTGGAAAAATGACATTATCGAAATTGACGGATTGAATGTTAAAGTTAAGAAATTAGGTTGGTTCCGTTTCAAATTCAAAACCAGTACTTTGTTTGGTTATACGATGGATTCCGATTTTAGCAATGATGCAGTTAAACAAAACGGCGACAGTGTTGAATACTGGGGTGATAGTGTAAAAATCTACCGCGACAATGTTTATCCTGATTTTGCTTGGGTAGAAAGTTATAACGCCGACCAAAAAGATAGCTTGAACAAAAAATATGAAGATGGCGATTTGACCGACTTTGACGCATATTTGCCATTGAGCAGTCAACCAGACTCGACCACTGATAAAAAAATTACTGTTAATTTCAGTCAAGGTTTAACCTTGCCAGCAATTTTCCCGCATGATAATGCTACTGGTTATGCTGATTTGACCGTTTCGTCTTTCGCTGTTGAACAAATCCAAGATGCAAACGGCAACAAAGTTGACTATGGCACCAACGCGGCTTTCAAAGGTACTACCGCGAATGCTTCAACTTTTATTTACGACCAAACCAAAGCCATGCAAATTAAATTTGGTAATGTAACAACCCAAGGTAACAACGAAGTTACATTGAAAGAAAATCCGGGCTTGTACCGTGTGACGATTACTGTTTTGGATAAAGAACCAGTTTTCGATGGTACCGGGGAAAGATACAGTTCTTATAACAACGCACACGCCACCAGTAAATATTTGTACTTTACCGTGGCTAATGATACTGAATACGAATGGGGCGTAGGTAAAAACTCGCCAGTTATTGACGAAAACAAAACTTTCCAAATTAGTGATGTTTACGCTTGGGAAGGTAACACTTTCGACTTTACTGTTCCATCTTTTGAAGATAGTAACACTCCAACTAATGATTTGGTAATTGATTACTATTTGGTCAGGGCTTCTGACAAGTCCGTGGTTAAAAAATTGGATTACACTGATGGTGCTTCCCGTGTTAATGTGGAAATTACCGAAGCTATGTCAATGAGTCCGGATAACTACTATATTTACGCGGTTGCGCGCAACTTCAATGCGATGCAAGCCAATTTGAAAAATCAATTAGGCACCGCAACTATGAATGCTACGGAATATTTCCATGAAGATGACGAAGTTGTCGCTAACAGAAGTTTTGCTTTAATTGACCAAGACGAAGTTAAACAATATGGTTACGCTTGGAAACGTGCTGCCTTTACATATTACGCTGCTGACAATACCAGTGATCCTGATATCAAAGAAGTAACTTTTGGTACCAACGACTATAAAGCGGGTAATGCTGTTCACATTCGTACGATTGAAACTACTGGTTTGACCGATGGTCAAATGAGCGTAGCGGTTTATTCTAAAAAAGACCACAAACAATATGATATTTACAACGGCAACACGGCAAACGCCGAAGTCGTAAGTTCGATTATTGCGAACCAAGCCGACAAGTTTGTCATGGAAAATTTGTATTTCACCCCAGACGTTAGTGGTGACTACTTGTTGGTTGTTACTGCCAAAGAACACGCCAGCAATACAGTAAAATCTCGTGTTGTTGAAATCAATATTGGCAACAGTGATGATTGGAATGGTCGTTTGAACGGTTTAAGTACGGCTGATGATAACACCAGTGATGCTGTTGATAGTACTATCATTTTGGGCAACAGTTTGACCTTGCCAGGTGTACAAATTTACAACGGCAATCAATTGACCTATGTTTCTAAAAACCGTAATTTGTATTTAACTACCAACGATACCATGGTTGCTGCTGATGGTTACTATACCATTACTGTTATGGGTACCAGTGACGCAAACTGCGTAACCGGTAACAAATTTACCCCGAACAAAACTGGTAAATACAAATTCCGTTATGAATGTTACAAAGGTTCTGAAGTCACTCCGTTCTATACTATTAACTGTGTGGTTCAAGTTAATGCTTCCAATGCTAGTGCCAACATTTTGATGGGTGAAGATTACAACGACGAAACTGTTTTGTTGAATAACATTACCGTCGACAATACTTTAACTCAAGATTACTTTACAATTGGTAAGAGCCAAGACAAATACGCGTTGGGCAATGGCAAAAATACTGCTACGGTTCCAGCATATGCCGTTACCTTGGAACAATTCCGTTATGCTAACTACGGCGCGGAAAAAGACTTCGTGGTTGACAGTGCTTGGTTGTATGACTACTTGGAACCAATTTACGATGCCACCGCGAATAACAAAATTTCTGGTTACATGTATCCAGCAATTGCCATTCCGATGGCGAACGTTATTTCGGATACTACCAGTTCCGACGAAGTAGAAATTACTGTTCAAAAGAGCGGTAGTTCGGCTTACTTGGTATCCAACAAAAAAATGAACTGCGCGGAAAATAAAGCCAGCGTAATTGACACAATTGGTGATTTCTTTGTCTTCCGTCCAGAAGGTACTTTCAACACCAACTGCAAAACTGCTTATGATGCCAATACATATTCTATGGCAGCAACCAGCAAGAGTGCGATTTCGGGTGTTTATACCGTTACCTACAAAACCAGCAGTACAACCGTAAGTTACAATATCACAATTGGTAACTTGGAAAATGGTGCTGTTACCATTGCTGACGGTTTCTTGACCTATAACGATGGTAAAGAAAACAAAAACATTACTGATTCCAGCGATAAATTGATTATCGACAAAGACGAAAATGGTCACCGTTATGTTACCATCGACATGGCGAAATTCGCTTTCTCGGGTAACAAAGAAATGGAAAACTTGATTAAAGAAAATGGAGAAGACAAAGTTCTTGACTACTACTGGAATAATGTTCGCGTCAAAATTACTTTCGCCGATGGTAAATTCATCGATTCGACCGACTGGGTTGACGGTGGTGAAGGCAAAGCAATTAAAGACAAAAACAGTTATACTTACAAATTTGATTTGACCATGGGCAGTGGTACTTACAAAGTTACTGCTGAAATGACCAATAAATACACTAACAGTCCAGTAAGTCAATCAATTGAATTTACACTTGATGCCGAAAGCACCAACAAAAATGTCAACTTGAACACCGTATGGGGTATCATCTTGATTGTTTTGTCTGTTGGCTTATTGGCTGGCGTAATCTTCTATTTCGTGAAGACTGCTCGTGCGACCCGCTTCGTTGATGCTCCGCGCGCACTGAAAGCTAAGGACAAAAAAGAAAAAACCGACAAAGACGAAAAGAACGAAAAAGAACCTACCAAATCGTTAGCCGCTCCAAAGGCTGAGGAGGCTCCAAAAAACGATGCTAAATAAGACTGAAACTCGCGTCATGTCATACATCTTTGAAAAGTGCAAGGGTGAGAATAAAGGAATTTTCACCCCCAAAGAATTGCTGACCGCTTTGATGCCGAAATATGAAATTACCGCTAAGCAATTAGATGTTATTGTTAGCAACTTGGCATTAGATGATTACATTGAATGTGAAAAAAAAGAAAAAAACGGCAAAGTTTATTTCTTGGTTTCGTTAACAATGCGTGGTGCGGCCTTTGACCGTGAACGCCAATCGCAAAAACGTCAAATGATGCGTTCCTTAATGTGGAAACTGGGCTTAACCGTAGGTGGTGCAATTTTGGCATTTGTCTTAGGTTTGCTTTTACAACGCATGTTTGGTGGTAAATAATCATTAACATGGATTTCAAATTAGTTTCAAAATATCAACCAACAGGGGACCAGCCGCAAGCAATTGCGGCTTTGTCACAAGGTGTGAAAGATGGTGTGCGCCATCAGGTTTTGTTAGGCGTAACTGGCAGTGGTAAAACCTTTACCATGGCGAATGTGATTAAAAATGTGAATAAGCCGACCTTGGTTATTGCGCATAATAAAACCTTGGCTGCCCAGTTGTGCAACGAGTTCCGCGAATTTTTTCCAGAAAACCGTGTTGAATATTTTGTTTCTTATTACGATTATTATCAGCCCGAAGCCTACATTCCCGCGACCGATACTTACATTGAAAAAGACATGGCAATTAACGACGAAATTGATAAACTACGCCATGCCGCGACCACTTCACTGTGCGAACGTAACGACACAATTGTTGTGGCTTCGGTGTCCTGTATTTATGGTTTAGGCGAACCGCAAGAGTATTTCAAAATGGGAATTTCTTTGCGCCCTGGCATGGAAATGAACCGTCGTGATTTGGTCACGCGCTTAGTAAACAACCAATACAAACGCGCGGACGTAGATTTTGTGCGTGGCAGTTTTCGCGCTCATGGTGACATTGTGGACATTATTCCGTCCTATGCTTCCAATGTAGCGGTGCGCGTACAATTTTGGGGCGACGAAATTGAAGGTATTTTTGAAATTGATGCTTTGACGGGAAACAAAATTTCGTCTTTGTCACATATTGCCATTTTTCCTGCTTCGCACTTTGCGGTGGGTTCGGAACGATTACATCAAGCCATAGAACGCATTCGTGCCGACTTAGCCGTGCAAAAAAAATTCTTCGACGACAATAATATGGTAGTGGAAAGTCACCGCATCACACAACGCACTAATTACGATTTGGAAATGTTGGAAGAATTGGGTTTTGTCAAAGGTATTGAAAATTATTCGCGCTATTTTGACGGCCGCCAACCCGGTGAACCACCGTATACTTTATTGTCATATTTCCCCAAAGATTATTTAGTTTTCATTGATGAATCGCACATTACCATTCCACAAATTCGAGGCATGTACAACGGTGACCGCGCCCGCAAAAAAGTCTTGGTCGATTTTGGCTTCCGTTTGCCGTCCGCGTACGATAATCGCCCCTTAAACTTTAACGAATTTAACCAACGTATTGGGCAATGTATCTATGTCTCCGCAACACCAGAAAAGTATGAACTCGAAATGGCGGGAGACCATGTCGTGGAACAAATCATTCGACCAACCGGTTTGTTGGACCCCGTGGTTATCGTTCGCAATAAAGACCACCAAATTAGTGACGTTTTGAATGAAATTCGGACTGTGGCGGCGGGGAAGGGTAAAATCTTGGTGACCACTTTAACCAAAAAAATGGCGGAAGATTTGACTGCGTTCTTGACTGAAAACCAAGTTCGTGTGCGTTATTTACATAGTGAAATAGACACTTTGGAGCGTACGGAAATTTTAACCGCTTTCCGCCAAGACCAATTTGACGTGATTGTTGGCATCAACCTGTTGCGCGAGGGCTTGGATTTGCCCGAAGTTGAACTGGTCGCAATTTTGGACGCGGACAAAGAAGGTCTGTTCCGTTCAACGCGTGCGTTAATCCAAACGATTGGTCGTGCTGCCCGTAATGCGAACGCTCGCGTCATTTTGTATGCGAATACCGTTACCCCTAGTATGCAAGCCGCAATGGACGAAACTGCGCGCCGTCGTCAAATTCAAATGCAATATAACGAAGCACATCACATCACACCACGCACGGTTTACAGTTCCATTAAAAACTCATTATACATTACTAAAAAAGAAAAGAGCGGCTCTGTGACGGAAGATTTGACCGTTGAACAATTGACCGCGTTGATGAATAACGCCAGCCAGAATTTGAACTTTGAATTGGCAATTCAATACCGCGAACGCATTAACGCTTTGCAACAAAAAACTGGACATAAGACACAAAAAAAGTTATAATATAGTAATATGACAACAGCAATGATTGTGGTTTGGGCTGCCGTAATGGCACTGACATTATTATTGGAATTTTTCACGGTTGACTTCTTCGCCTCTTGCTTTTCGCTGGGCGCTTTGGTCAGTTTGATTTTGGCGGCTTGTGGTCTTAACGTTTATTGGCAAGTCGGTATCTTCTTTTTCGTCACTGTTTTGGCGTTGTGTACTGCGCGTCCATTATTGAAACGTTTGATTAAAAAGCCAACTGTGCCGACCAATGTCGACCAAAACTTTGGTAAGAAAGCAAAATTATTGGCGGACGTTGTGGACGGCGAATCTTCAATTAAAATTAATGATGTCGTTTGGAAAGTTGCTTGTGAAACAAAATTAAAACAAAACGATGAAGTTGTGATTGAACGTGTCGAAGGTAACAAGATGATTGTTAAACCAGTCACTCTTGAATCAAAAAATAAATAAGGAGGATTAAAACATGCAACCTTGGTTAATTGCCATTATCATTATTGGTGTCGCATTAGTTATTATTTTTTCATTATCAATTCGAATTGTTAAACAGGGAACCGCGGTAATCGTGGAGCGTTTGGGTAAGTACTATAAAACCTTGGGTACGGGCATGCGCTTTATTGTGCCTTTTATCGACCGTGCTTCACAACCAATCAGTTTGAAAGAGCAGGTCGCTGATTTCAAACCACAACCAGTAATTACCAAAGATAACGTTACAATGCAAATTGACAGTGTGGTGTTTTTCCAAATTGTTGATCCGAAATTGTATTCTTACGGCATTGAACGTCCGATGGCAGCAATTGAAAATTTGACCGCTACAACTTTACGTAACATTGTCGGCGAATTGGAATTGGACGAAACTTTAAGCAGTCGTGATACTGTAAATACTAAAATGCGCGAAATTATTGATACGGCTACGGACCCGTGGGGAATTAAAGTTAACCGTGTCGAATTAAAAAATATTTTGCCACCTGCGGCCATTCAAGAAAGCATGGAAAAGCAAATGCGTGCTGAACGTGAACGCCGTGAAAATATTTTGTTGGCGGAAGGTGAAAAGCGTAGCAAAATCTTGGTTGCCGAAGGTGAAAAAGAAGCCGAAATTTTGAAAGCGGAAGCGCGTAAAGTTGCCTTGTTAACCGAAGCCGAAGGTCAAAAACAAGCGATTGAAAAAATTGTTGCTGCTAAACCTGATGCCGCATATTTAACTTTGCAAGGTTATGAAGCATTGAAAGTGTTGGCCAATGGTGAAGCCACTAAAATTATCGTTCCGAACGATTTAGCCAATGTTGCGACTTTGTTCACCACAGTGAAAGAAAACTTAGAGCAAAATGGAACTAAAAACACTGCCAAGTCAAAAGCAAAGTCTGTAAAATAAGTTGTCAAAAATGCTGTTTCAGGCTACTTTATAAATATGGAATGGTTATGGTTAATTTTAGCGGTTGCTGGATTAGGACTGTTATGGTTGTTAATCATGGGCATGGAAAAATTAACAGAACGATTAAAAGAGCATGACGAAGCGCGTCGTGCTGCGCGTGAAGATATTGCGGAACGTACAGCCGAAGCAGAGGAAGATTTCTTAATCCATCAATACGAAAAAGCCAACGCAATGGATTATATTGAAAATGGTGAATTCAAAGATGGCGATGACCCGAAACTGCATGAAGCCATTCGTGCTCTGAACTCGTCTGAGTTGGTACAATCCGTGGCAAGACGTATGTTTGGTGAGCCGCAAGGCACTGATGCGATTACTGCTTCGCGTTCGGCTTTTGACCAAACACCAGTACGTAAAAAAGCGGTTGCGAAGGGAAATGGCGTTTCGCCAGTCAAGGTTAAATCCAGTGGAAAATCTGAGTTAAGTAAGGCCGAACAAAAAATGTTGAAAAAAATTAAACAGGGGGATTGACTTTTCCCCCTTTTTTGTCTATCATTGATACTTGAAAGGGGAAAAAATTATGAAAAAAATTAATATATTATTTAGTACCTTGGTTTTGGTTTTTGCGTTGTTAGTGCTCAGCGCATCTACGGTAGCACCAATTATGCAAGCCCAAGCCTTGTCTTTGAAAACCGCCAGCAATGCTAACAACAAATTGTCGGGTAAAGTATTGTTTGATGAAAATGGTTATTATGCAGTTGACCTTGACACTTTGACCAGAGGTTTAACTACCGAAGGCGAACCGCACACCTACCAATTCTTTGGTCATGATTGGCGTTTAGTTTGGGTAAACAAAGAACAAAAAGTTGCAACTTTCTGGATGGCAGATCCTTATGCAGCAACCAGTTTTGATCAAAACTATCGTTCTGGTTTTGGTATTTACAATGACGGCGACAATATCTGGTCAAATGGTTATACCAAAACTACTTGGAAAAGTGATGCAACCCAAAGTCAGCCTAATGGCGTAATCACTTTGGATCAAAGTGATATTCGTAAATTCTTGTATGAAGATGCAAAAACCATGTTGGATAACAATGATTATGCTAAATATGCGAAAAAAGTTAAAGCGGGTTTTGTTACTGGTAGCAACCAAACCAATGAAACCGCAAAGAAAAATATTATCTACCTTGCTTTCAGCAAAACTTCGGTTGATAATGTTACCCGCCACAAAGTTAATAGTAACGAAGAATTAATCGCAGATTATGGTTTAGATGCCAGCGACCGTTTGTGGTTGCCATCAATTAATGATTTGTTGATTTGGGGAGTTTTAGGTAAAAAAACTGTTACTGTTAAAAATTCAAGCAATAATGATGTACAAAAAGAAATTATTCAGGTAACTAAACCGCGTACTTTGGGTTGGACAGATACTACCTGTTCTAGTGCGGCTTGGTTGCGTGATGCTAATCCAGATTATAGCGAATACGCCCGTGTGATTACTGGCGCCGAAATTAAATTATCTAATGAGGAAGATAGTGCATCTTATTTCCATTCGTTACCAGTAGCGCAAACAGCTGGCGTTCGTCCAGCAATCCATTTGGATATTGCCAGCATTAACGAAGAATACGAAAAACATGTTAACA
>JAZLKE010000040.1:0-9305 GCA_045597505.1 Clostridia bacterium
CAAACTATTCACTTTCATCTGCCATGGTTGACACTTTTATTTTACTCTTCACTGTTCACTGTTCATCTGTCGCATGCGCGCCAGACATCTTGCTCCGTTTCACTACGCAATCTGTCAGAACCCGCCCCCCACTTCTCTCCGTCCTCGCTACAACTGTACACCCAGCCTACGCGGATGCCAACGTTGTAATTAGTTATCTCCTCATATCTCTGCATCATACTTACCGGTGTATATGCCCCAGTTCCACCTTCCAACAATATCACATTGTTACCATACACCACTGTTTTACCCTTCGGCATCACTGTCGGATCTATACGTCCCAATCTCACGGCACCATTTCTATAAAACATGTGACGTATGTAATCACCAACGTAATCTCCACTTGTGTAACGTGGTCCATTCTGTATATCGCTACTATAAATCGGATAACACCATGGAGTACACGAACCTCCTCCTGCAAAACCGTACTTCCCTGTACTACTATGAGCATCACCGCCGCCACCATCATAATAACCAGCTCCACCGCCATAATATTTAGTATTTGGTGTTCGCGTTCCATCATAAGCAAATCCAGGACTGTCTTGACTTGCTGGCGTACCTACTGTACTCAAGTTTGTGCTTACTCCCATGTTTTCCAAAACAACTGCGCGACTGCCACCTGACCAACCTGCAAAAGTTCCATCCATTATTCTTACACGGTCTTGCTTGGTAATTCCACTTAAATCAGAATTTGTTCCCGATCCACCACCTGCAGCAATTGCCGTTAGTTCACCACTATATCCCATCGGCAACGCAAAGTTTGTCGCTACCAATGTTTTACCACCACCCCATGAATCATTTACTTTAGGTTCTTCTGGTCTAGTAGAATTAATGATTCCACCACCTTCACCAATCGTCACAGTCATATTGTTACCTTTGTAAAAGGCAAGACACGCCGCACCACTGCCTGCACGCCAGTAATTAGTCCCACTACTTATCGAAGACTTATATTCATATGGATATGGCGTCTGTCCATTGAAAACTACCATATATGTTCCCTGGTCAAAATTCAAACTTACGACACTATTTCCTTGAATATCTGGACCCGCCTGGTCAAAATACGTCAGCCCCCGTTTATCCACCGTGGCAGCATTAAGGATAGTAGTATTAGTAGTAGTATATTTATATAGTACATCATAGACACCAGTAAAAAGAGCGCCTGCGGCAATGATTACAGACAGCACAATGATTGACGCTATTCTTTTCTTACTGTGTAACACAAAAAAAACAGTCGGCAAAACTGCCGACTGTCCTGCACAATTCATTTTTAACTATTAAGATTATTTGGTGTACACGCGGACGAAGTATTCGCGGGCGTGTAAACAGACTGGACAAACCTTGGGGGCTTCTTTACCAACAAAGGTGTATCCACAATTGCTACATTGCCAAGTTACTGCCACTTCGCCAGCAAACAAAGTATTATTTTTTAATTGAGCTGCCAAATCACGGAAACGCAATTCGTGGTTCTTTTCAATTTGACCAACGCCACGGAAACGAACCGCAATTTCTTTGAAACCTTCGGCTTCAGCTTCGCGCGCGAACTTTTCGTACATATCCGTCCATTCAAAATTCTCGCCAGCCGCCGCGGTCAACAAGTTTTCCACAGTGCCGTCAATGGTATGCAAATATTGGTACCACATTTGGGCGTGTTCTTTTTCGTTAGCCGCCGTTTCTTCAAAAATTTTGGCAATGGTTGGGTAACCTTCCTTTTTAGCTTTAGAAGCAAAGAACGTGTATTTGTTACGCGCCCCGCTTTCGCCCGCAAAGGCTGTTTCCAAGTTTTGTGCGGTTTTGGTGCCTGCTAATTTTTTATCCATTTGAATTTCCATATTTAATGGTAGCAAAATTCGCGCCACTTGACAATTTCTTTCGCGTATTAAATTGGTAAGATTGACCCGCGCATTGAAACGCAATTGTAAATTCGCCCATCAAATTGGCACAAGGCGTTAAATAAATTTTGCCCGCCCGCACCCGCAACCCCACAATTTGGGTCAACAAGTATTGCCAAATATCCATGGTGATTTGATGACGTTCCGACAATGCGGTCAGTAACAATTTGCGGTCTTGGTTTTGGTAGGCTGCTTTAACCGCGGATAGCAAACTCTGGTCTTCCCCCTCGGTCACGGGTTTATCAAACAGCGCGTCCAACTTTTTGTCGTCCGTGTGAATTTGAATATCACTAACCGCGGTCGCTAAGTCTTTTTTTGTTAAGCGGTCTTTGGTTGAACTTTCCCGACGCGTAATCATGAACCGCCGTGTTTCATAACCCGCCAACTTAATATGCAAAGATACATTGACATGTGTGGTCAACCACTCGCCCGTCAAATGAATTGGTACTGGCAACACATAAGTGCTGACGCGTCCAGACTGCAACCCCACCACGGTTAAAACCGAACCGTTCGCGCTGACCACAGACAAATGATTGAATTGTAACGGCACAACCAAGTCGCGGGTCATCTTTTGTGGCATAGTATTGGTCACGGTTAAGGTCTTGACGTACGGCCAATTTTTGGTCACGGCTAAACCAACAGGTGTGGGTGCAGGTGCAACGTAACGCCCCAACCCCGCTAATTTATTGATGTAGTACAACGCATCGGGGTCGGTCACTGTTCGGTCGACCAAATACACCCACAAACGGTCGGTATGGCAATCGGCAAGTACGGCTTCCGTAATAGTGGCTAACATGGTATCCGCAACTCCTGCTACCGCACCCGAATATAAAAACACCAAATTAAAACCGCGGAACAAACGCGCAATGCGACGATAATCATCTAATTGCGCCCATGCTTGACAAAAGCCGTCAACATCGTGAATGATGACAACTTGGGTCAAGCACTCCAACGACGGAACGACCTTTAACGCCGCCAAATAACGCGCCCGCAATCGCTCGCCCGTCATAAATCTGGCACGATAGGCATTGGTCACAATTTTTTCCAAACGCCGATTGTCCGTAATTTCGGCTTGGGTTAATCCGCGTGGCTGTCCACCGTCCAAACCAATTTTACATGTACCCGTCCAAGTCACATAAATTTCCAAGACATCGGTTTTGGCACACATACTGGTAGCCAAACGCACTTGTTCGCCACGCACCGCGTAAGTGTGCATCTCGCCACTGGGCAAATGTTTGCAAGTCACAACTCCGCGGTTAATTTGACAATCAAAATCAGTTTTGTCAGGCGCAACCTTAATGGTCACGGTTTGCGTAGTTTGGGCTTGCAAAGTGTACGCATGCGCATAACGGCGCACCACCACATCTGTGTTTGCGTATTGAATGTAACTATCCTGAACACTCATGCGCCAAGGTTTGTCCGCGGTAATGCCAGGCTGTAACGGGTCAAGATAACAATCGTGCCAAATTTTATACAGCGGATTGGGGTGCGTTTGATAAACTTTCCGAGACCAAGTAACTGTGCGTTTTTTTACAATCTTGCGCGTGGGTGCCAACAAAAACAATAAGTTACGGTGCAATTGACGTTTGGCGACTTCGTCCGAAATTTTGCGCCACAATACATAACATGCGTAACCATACAACAATCGTTCGTACGGATCTTGGGTTGGTTTATGTTCGGGATTGCGTAACAAAGCGGTCATTTGTTCACGGTAGGCGACGGCTACGCCATTCGCACTGGGCAACACCAGACACATGCGGTTGAAAATTTTAATTTCGCGCCGCAGTTTAACATTTTCAATGTGATGCAGTGGTAACCGCACAATCCGCGGTTTGACGGTACCGTCCATTTTGGTTTCAATCAGCCAATACCGATTGCGGTGTGTCCATTTCCACAAGCTGACAACCGCAACCAAAGCCATTACA
Source organism: Clostridia bacterium (assembly GCA_045597505.1). GTDB lineage: Bacteria > Bacillota > Clostridia > Christensenellales > UBA1242 > RGIG8050. The sequence goes on from JAZLKE010000040.1 coordinate 3,854, forward strand.
CAAACTGTAAATAACACAATTTGATTATTGACAAGAACGCAAAAAAACCTTGCGCAAACGCAAGGTTTCTTGGATAAATTTTCGCAGGTAAAATTACATCATTGAAATGTAAAGCATGTCGCCGTTTTCTGGTTCCAAGCGGTCTTTGTTCATTGCGGTCGCCAAAATTTTCATGATTTTTTGTAAGTTTTCGTTGGAAATTTCGCTTGCCGCAGATTTGACAATGACATTCAATTTGCTACCGTTACGGCTGACAATGACGTCTTCGTAACCACATTGGGCTGCAATCAAGTTTTCAGTGTTGTTTTCGTAAGCGATTGTTTCTGCTAAGTTAGTCAAAGCGGTTTGGGCTTCGGCGCGGGCTTCTTCACTGGCGGCTTGGTTCGCGACGATTTCTTGCAACAACATTTGTTGTGCGGTACGTGAATCGGCGCGGTTTTCTTTCAAAGTGACAAACATGTTGGTTTCGGTCTTACTGCCAGCGTTAATGGAAACGGCTTTTTGATTCAAACTGAAATTCAAATAGCCAGTCACTACCAACAATGCCAGTAATCCCGTCATCAATGCAATCTTGCGTACTTTTTTGTTAAAGACAGCCCCGAAAAAGTTTTTCATTTTTTCCATGCGATGTTGTTTTTTTGGTTGTTGTGCTACTACTTCCACAATTCTTTCCCCCTTGCTAATATTATATTGATTGGATTTTTTGAATATAACCGTATTTTTTTGTCAAAAATTAAATTCCCGACAAAATTTGAATCGGTACATTTTTATCACCCAACATAGTTTCGACCGCATGCATTAAATTCAAACGCACGCCAACATTATTGGCACCAGTCGCCACCACTACAATACCAATAATTTTAGGCGGATTTGTCCACAGTACGACTGGCGCGCCATTTTTCGTGACCACGGTTTTATCTACGGTGGTAGTCTTAATTTCCTGTGCATTAGCGCCAGTTTGCGCGACAGTTTTTTCCTGCATGTTATAAGCCAATTCCGCCACGCCTTCGCCGTCCGTCATGACCATGACCGCCACATGCCCTGCACCAGCCACACAACTCAATACGTTTTGCAATTTGGTTTCCAACTGACTGGCGTAACTGGTATCCGTACTGCTGACAGTGGTCGGCTGTTCCGCCGCTTTGGTCGCGCCATTGTTACCACGCGTACTGGAAAAATAAATGCCCAACATTACTACCAACACAATCACAGCGGCATAAATTTCCCAGTGTTTGATTTGTTGCAACTTCTCCCACAGTTTTTTCATAAAATGACCACATCCTCCCCTAAAATGTTTTGTAAGGCTTGCAAAGTTGACGCGTCCACTGTCACGCCTAAATTGACATAGATGGTACCGTCACTTACGGTTACAATGGCTTGGTCGTAACCTTGTAAGCGTAACGTTTGCGCGACTTGGGCTTGGCGACTGGTTTGGTTGAGATTATGTAACACATCGGCGTTAATCAGTTCTTCCGCATGTGCCGTCCACCAGTCTGCTTTTAATAATTTAGGTAACGGCGCCACAATGACCAACAAAACCACAAAGCCATAAATTGAGCGGATAAAGTTACCCATGCGCCGATTTTGGGTCAGCAATTCGACCACGACCCCGACGACCACCACACCCAAAATACTCGCCAGCCAAGCCGCCATGTTATATTACATTCCCCGTCATAATCAATAATGACAAAATTACCAAATACATAAAAACCACGCCTAACAAGCACGCCACCAGCATGCCGAAACTTTTATTCATGGTAGTTAAGAAATCACTAATTCGTGTATCACCAATGGGTTGAGTAATTGCAGCGGTCAATTTTAATGCCAACGAAAACACAATAATTTTAACAACTGGTGCCAACACAATGCCCAGCAATAACAGTATTCCTGACAAGCCTACCGCATTTTTAATCAGCGCCGCACTGGCCATAATCAAATCAAAGCCCTGCGACATATAACCACCGACGATAGGAACATAGCCCGACATTGTCATTTTAGTCGCGCGAATTGAAATACTGTCAAAACTGCCCGCGGTGATACCCTGAATAGTAAGAAACGACAAAAAGACCGTAAAGCAAATTCCGACCAACCATTTGAACAGTGAATTAAAAAAGGCAACAAATTTATCGAGTCTCGTCTGCGGTGCCAAATGGGAAACGACAGAGAAAGCCAGACTGACCAAAAACAACGGCATCACTAAGTAAGTAAAAACCTGCACCATCACACTGGACAAGACTGCAACCGCAGGTTGGTACAAACTGGCACTGGTACCCGCACCCCCCGCCGCCATCATGGTCAAAATAATTGGGAACACTAAATCGACCTGCGTTTTCAAACTGGTCAAAGTACCACCTACCATGTGGATTAACTCACTGACATTGCCGACCACAATCACAACCACGGCGGCATACGCCACAAAGAAAACTAAATGCCCCGTACCACCACTTTTGGCTGTTCCCATAAAACCGCATAAAATAGTAATCGCGACCACCAAAACCACCATGGGCAAAACCGCCAAAACGACACTACCAACCAACCCCCAAATTCCGCTTAGCACATCGGGATATTTTTGAAAATATTCGCCCGACAAAATCTGCCCCAACACGGTCAAAAAATCCGTACCGCCAAATACGCTAAAATGTCCTAGGTCGCCAAAGTCAATTTGCGACAAAGTATCGTTGACCGCTTGTGATAATTCCGCGTTATCCATTTGGCAAAACCCCCAAAACGACATCGACCAAGGCTTGGATAATTGGCAATGCCAACACCATAATGATAACTTTGCCACCAAGTATTACCATATCGGCAACCGCTTTGGCACCTGCTTCCTGACAAATACTGGCGGCAATTTCGCACAAATACCCGATACCAATAATTTTCAAAATACTGGTAAACAGTTCAGTGGCTAAACCTGTTTTGGCAACAATGCCGTTGATACTGGTCACAATTTTACTCAGCCCGTCTACCACCATTAAAAAAATTAAAATGGTACCAACCAAACCGACCACAACAGCCAACTCGGGTTTAACTTGCCGTAACAACAACACGCCGAGCGCACTGGCGACCGCAATTACAATCAATCGGGTTAAATCCAAATCCACCTCAATACAGTGCAAACAAAGAACGAATCGAGTTAAATAAATCGCTAATCATGGACAACACCATGACCAAACACAGAATCACGGAAGCCAACGAAACAAAAGTCGCAATTTCTTCGCGCCCTGCTTGTTTCAAAATCATACACACCACTGCCGCCAAAATACCAATGGCTGCGATTTTGAAAATAATTTCTATATCCATAAAATTCCTCCCGCGATACCAATAATTATTAAAAGTTTCAGCATAATAGACGCTTTGTTACGTAAATCATATTTGGCTTGTTCAGCTTTCTCGTTAATTAAAACACGTGTAGCCATAATCTTATCTTGTTCAGTTTCTTTTCCTGTACGGCCCAATTGGTACAGAAATTCGGACAACACAGAGTCATTAATTAAACTCACACAACGTTCCCGTGTCAGGTCGGCACGGCTATTTAGTAGTTCTAAATATTTTTTTAACACCAGATAACACCCACCGCGACAAACTGGTAAGTAAGCAGTCACGGCTTGTGGTAACGGTTGCAACGCAAAACCAATGGCTTGGTGTAAATGGTCACAAAAACCAACCCAATTAACATAATCACGCACTTTGTTTACTTGCCCACGATAAATGCCAATTCCAATTAAAACGCAAGCCACAAACCAACCAACCGCCAACCCCCAATTCACAAGCGTTTCAGCCCCCGATCGTAAATGCCTACAACTTCGCCCGCGTGTTCTCCCATACGCAAAACCACATAACGGTCAAAGACGCCCTGCTCAATTAACGCCCCTAAATCTGGCTTGTTTCGTACTTCGCCCAAATCGGCAGCATGTACGCTGGCAAGCACGACCACTCCTGAACGCACAGCACGAGCCAACATCTCCACGTCACTGGCGGTCGCAATTTCATCAGTAATGATAATGTCAGGTCGTAAACTGCGAATACCGTTTTCAAAACCAAACGCCTTTGTTCCGCCCGTAATTACATCACAATTTGCCCCCACGTCCAATTGTTTTGCACCTTGGTAACACGCCGCCAGTTCCCCGCGCTCGTCCAAAAGCAAAGTATTCAAAGTCGGATACTTTTGGCTAATTTGCCACGCCAAATCGCGCAACATCGTGGTCTTACCTGCCCCTGGTGGCGCAACCAACAAAGTCGACATCGGACGCTCAAAACCAAACAAATATGGCACCACACCTAACGCACAATTTTTCACGGCATGTGGCACACGAATACATAACGAACTCAAATTTTTAACTGCAACGACTTGTCCACGCTCTGTAACTAACTCGCCCGCAATACCAATGCGCACACCACCACGAATTGTAATAAAGCCTTTAACCATTTGGTCCAAGACGGCGTAAATCGCGTACTCTGCGGCTTTATGCACAATATTGTCTAAATCCTCACTGGTAACTTTAATTCCGCGCAACGGGAAATAACGTCCGTCAATACAGGCCACAACGGGAGCCCCCGCCCGCAAACGTAATTCGTAAATTTGGGATAACGGTAAATGCCCTATTGCCTGTCGCACTTTTTCGGGTAAAATTGCCCGTAGCGTTTCCATAACACATGCATATGCAATTAGTCGTTAAATTCAACCATAGTCGCAGGTTCAATCACTGTTACAACTGGAACTGTACGCATAATCTCGCCCAACTCTTGAACAAAGGTAGTTTGATTTTCCGTAGGTAAAGCCACACGCCAAATGATTGTATCTTGATAACTAAGCGTACTTTTGCCGTTGTGTTTTTGCACTAATTTAGTAAGCGCGGCTTGTTGGTCATAAGTTGAACTGAACGACAACAAAACACATTCACGCATGGTCACCGCAGGTACAGACGACAAAACTTGGGAGGTTGCTTGACCATACGCCCGCGCCAACCCGCCTGTGCCTAATTTAATACCACCAAAGTATCGCTCGACGGCAACCGCAACATTGAACAATCCTGCGCCTTTAATTGCTTGTAAAATTGGCAAACCCGCCGTCCCAGACGGCTCGCCGTTATCGTTTGATTTTTGACCGTCGGCGGTAAGATAAGCATAACAATGATGGGTAGCATCGGGCAAAGCCACGCTTTTAATAAATTCTTGCGCGGCAGCAGCAGTTTCTACCCGCGTGGCAAAAGCAAGAAAACGCGATTTTTGGACAATTAAAGTTTGTTGCCATTTTCCTGCGGGTAAAGTGTGAAAAAAATTCATTTGGTTTAGTATAACATTGTTTAGTGAAAAGTTAATAGTGAATAGTGAACAGTGTTGGATTGTCCGCAAACGCGGACTTTTTTTAAATTTTGGAAATTTATATTTTTTTACATTTATTGTTCAGTGTTCACTCATCACTTATCTATCTGTCACAATTGACACTTTATAT
>JAZLKE010000041.1:0-6545 GCA_045597505.1 Clostridia bacterium
TGACTTATAACTGTACTGACATGACCTATTTGGCGGAAATGCAAAAGGAGGTCGTCAAATGAAAATTTTATTAACCAACGAAGCAGGTTGTTTCCACCCAGGAATTGTGGCTTTGGCGAAAGAATTATGTAAAGACCACCGTGTTTGCATTGTGGCTCCGTTGAATAAACAGGTCGGGGCGGGGCATGCTTTAACCGTGGACCAACGTCCGTTACATGCGCAACAATGGTTTGTGTTGGATAACATTAAAATGTGGTCAGTTGACGGTACACCATGTGACTGCGTGGCTTTGGCTTTGGATAAATTGTTATTAGATAAACCCGACTTAATCATTTCGGGCATTGATTTTGAAAATAACTATGGCAACATGATTTACACCAGTGGGGTGGTCTCGGCTGCGGTCGAAGGTGCCATTCAAGGTGTCAAAAGTTTGGCGCTTAGTGCGGTTATCGCAAATGAAAAGAAAGAACGCGATTATCGTCATGTTGCTAAATATGTACGCCGTAAGTTGGAATTTTTGGCTAAGCAAATTCCTGACTATGGGGTTTTGAATGTTAACTTCCCAGAAAAAGTTAAGTCAAAAATGATTATGCCAGCACCTTTGACCGACGGCATTTTGGATAATGAATACGAAATTGAGGTCAACCCATTTGGTTCAACTTTCGCGTGGATGAAAAATCCGTTACACGAATTTGGCATTGACGCTTATGAACAAAAAGGCGACCTATATTGGTTGAAACAAGGCTACATCACTTTGACCCCGTTAAAGTTAGATTTGTTAAAAGGCGAAGCCTTGGAAGGCTTGCAAAAAGCAGGAGTAAAATTATGAACATTGCAATTGACGGACCAGTCGCCAGCGGTAAAGGCGCCATCAGTAAAGGTTTATCTATTAAGTTGGGCATTCCGACTTTGGACACTGGTGCTGCATACCGTGCCGTGACTTTGTTTTTGTTGGAAAACGAAATTGATTTACATAATGAAAAGTTGATTTTAATGAACTTAAATCGCATCGATTTGCGTATTTACATGGCAGAAAATCATGACGTACGCGTCTTTACCCAAGGTCAAGACGTGACTCCGCGTATTCGCGAAAACCGTGTCAGTTTGGCGGTACCCGTGGTTGCGGCTTATGCTGGTGTGCGTGATTATGTTAATCATCAAATCGCCGAAGTGGCTTCCCAAGGTGACTTTATTTTGGAAGGTCGTGACATTGGAACTGTGGTTTTACCCAACGCGGAATATAAGTTTTTCTTGACCGCTTCTTTGGAAATTCGCGCCAAACGCCGTAAAGCCGACCTTGATGCTAAGGGCGAACATTTATCTTTGTTAGAAGTGATGCAACAAGTCAAAGCCCGTGATGAACAAGATATTAACCGTGCGGTTGCTCCGTTACGCCAAGCGCCGGACGCGATTTATGTCGACAGCAGTAACTTAACCTTGGAACAAACCATTGACACTATGGCAAAATATATTAAACTATAATCAATGGAAACAATCGTTCATGTTGATAACGGTCAATACTTGGGACAAACACGTTTTGCCAAGGACCTTTTGCCACAATCTTTGGCTTTGTCGGTCAAAGAAGTTCGCGGTGTTGCGGGGGTTGGCGAAATTAAAATTAAACGCTGTAAAGATAGTAATCATTTGAATGTTGATATTGATTTAATCGTTTCAACCAGTGATTCGGTGCCTGATGTGGCTTACCGTGTGCAAGAAGCAGTTTTGAATACTGCGACACAATTCAGTGGCGACAAAGTTGATAAAGTCAATATTTATGTACGAGGCGCAAAGTATGGGGCAAGCTCTAAGCAGAAGTGAATCGCGTGAAGTGGCTTTCCGCTTGATTTTTGCCTTGGGTCAAAAAACTACCTTGGACGATGCAGCATGGAACTTGGCTTTGGACGGTAAAACCGCACCTGCACCCGAACAAAAATATATCGACCAAATTTTGACTAAGTTTACCGCGGAGCAGTCTGCTATTGACGAGCGCATTACTAAACATTTGCAAAAATGGACATTGGACCGTTTACGTCAAACTGATTTAGCGGTTTTGCGTTTGGCTTTAACCGAAATGGCATTGGGCAGTGTACCTGTGCCAGTAATTATTAACGAAGCCGTGAACTTGGCGAAAAAATACGGCGAAACCCAAAGTGGTGCTTTCGTCAATGGTATCTTGGCACAATTGGCGGAGTGAGATGGAGTTATCGGTAACTCAGTTAAATAACTATATCAAATCGGTTTTTGTTGCCGAAGAAATGTTGCACAACGTACTTTTGACGGGCGAAGTTTCGGGCGCGTCGGTACGTGGCAGTGGTGTTTGGTTTACTCTGCGTGATCGTGACGCAGCGGTGCCTTGTGTTTGTTGGGATAAAACCCGTTGCGCGGTTAAAGATGGTGACCAAGTAACTTTGCGCGGGTCAGTTGATTATTGGCAAAAGGCTGGTAAAATCAATTTTAATGTGCATGCATTGGTAAAAACTGGCGCGGGCGAATTATTGGAACAACTCAAAGCCTTAACCGAAAAATTAAAAAAAGAGGGTTTGTTTGACAAAAAGAAAGCCATGCCGACCAAGGTTAAACGTTTGGGTGTGGTCAGTTCGCGTTATGGTGCTGTAATTCATGATATTATGACGGTAACCAAACGTCGCAATCCGACGGTGGATATTGTGTTATATCCTGCCGCAGTGCAAGGTGAAAGCGCGGCGCGTGAAATTTGTAACGGTGTCGAATATTTTAACCGTACCAAAAATGTCGATTTAATCATTGTTGCGCGTGGCGGTGGTTCTAACGAAGATTTATCCTGTTTTAATTTGGAAAGCGTGGCGCGTACAGTGGCGGGGAGTGCTTTACCTATTGTGGCTGCGGTAGGGCATGAAACTGATTTTACTTTGGTGGACTATGTGGCGGACTTACGCGCGCCCACTCCCTCGGCAGCCGCGGAAATGGTAGTACCCGAACTGGTTTCGGAAAAAGATGTGGTCTTGCGTTTGTGGAAAGAAATGAAATATGCGATTACCAGTCGTTTAACCCAAATTCGTACCAAGGCTTTGGGTTTTATGAATTTATTCCCCAAAGACTTTGTGGCGGTCGCCAAAGACGGTAAGGTGATTAAAAGCGTGAAAGAACTTAAACCCAAAGACAAATTGCAAATTTGTTTTAACGATGGTAGAATAGGAGTGACAGTCGATGAATAAAACAATTGCGGAATTGGAAAAGTTAACGGAAAGTATCCAAAAGGAAGAACATATCGATAAAGCCTTGGATAATTTTATCAGTGGTGCGCAGTTGGTTAAAACGGTTTTGAAAGAAGTTGACCAAGCCGAAGGTAAGGTTTACGAAGTGATTGACGATGTCGAAAAACTAATGGAGGAATAATGCTGAATACTTTGCGGATTCAAAATTTGGCTTTGATTCCTGCGGTGGAAATTAACTTCGGGGAACATTTTAACGTTTTGACTGGTGAAACTGGTGCAGGTAAATCCATTATTATTGGCAGTTTGAATTTTATTTTTGGCGACAAATTATCCGTGAACGCCATTCGCCATGGTGCTGATTTTGCGCGTGTAACTGCGGTTTTCGACGATACCATCATTGTGCGTACTCTACATGCCAACGGTAAAAGTGAAATTCGTGTTAATGATGAACCCATGACAATTAAAGGATTACGTGAAGTTGCGGGCAATCTGATTGACATTCACGGACAACATGACACGGAAAAATTATTAGACCCTAAAAACCATTTAAGTATTTTGGACGCTTTTGCCAAAACTGATTTGACCGCGTACCAAAACGCTTATCATCAGTTACAAACTTTGAAAAGCGAACTTGCCACTTATGGTGATAACCCAGAAGAACGGGCGCGCTTGTTGGATTTATACCAATATCAAATTAACGAAATCGAACGTGCGCATTTATCCGCGGACGAAGAACAAACCTTGGAACAACGTGCTTTGGTTTTGCGTAATGCGGAAAAGTTGGCCGAAGGTTTACAAGCTGCGGTCGACAACTTGAATGATGCCGATGGTGCCTTGGGTGGTGCAGAAAAGCGTTTACTCGGTGTGCAACAATACGATATAAAGTTACAAACATTGGCGGAGCGGTTGAGTGCGGCTAATGGCGAAGTTACCGATATCTTATTAGATTTGCGTGACTATTTGGACAGTACGGATTTTAGTGCGGACGCTTTGGAAAGTGTTTATGACCGTTTGGACGAAATTAAAAACTTAAAACGTAAATATGGTGCGACCGTGGCAGATGTATTGGCATTTTATGAAAAGACCCAAGCTGAACAAGAACGTTTATTGTCGGCGGGGGATACTATTCAAAAATTGCAAACTCAAATTACCGCGCAAACTGCGGTGGTTACCGAACTGGCGGGCGTTTTAACTAAACAACGTCAAACCGCGGCGGTACAATTGGCGGAGCAGTTAATTGGTCAATTGAAAGATTTGGGTATGGAACAAACGCGTTTTGAAGTACAATTTACACCAACAGATTTGAAAACGAACGGTGCGGACAATGTAGAATTTTTGTTTTCGGCTAACCCAGGGGAACCTGTGCGTCCGTTAGCACAAATTATTTCGGGTGGGGAAATGAGCCGACTGATGTTGGCAGTTAAAACCGTGGCTAATCCCGAACCGCACAAAACCTTAGTCTTTGATGAAATTGATACTGGTATTTCGGGCAAAATGGGTGTAGCTTTGGCGACCAAGTTAGCAGCCTTGTCGCAAAAATCACAAATCATTGTAGTTACACATTTGGCTTCGGTGGCGGCATCTGGCGATACCCATTTCTTAATTCAAAAAAATGTTAGCGACAATCAAACCATTACCAACGTTTATCCGTTGGACGCAAGCGCGCGCGAACAAGAAATCGCCCGCATTATTGGCGGTGGCGATACAGCCTTGGCGCACGCCCGCGCCTTGTTAGACAAATCAATTTAACTTATGGTCACTAACTATTAGTTGTCTTTTTTCTTATGATGACGGGGGTGGCGGGATTTCTTTTTCGGTTTGTTGAAGATGTGGCGGTTAGGTATCATCCAAATTGCGGTTGCAATGCAAATGGCGATTGTCACGCCGATAATTAAAAAGAACGACCCCAGATTTGCGAGGTTATCAAATGGTAAACGGATATTCATGCCGTAAATACCCGCAATCAAGGTTGGAATGGCCAAAATAATTGTGATAATAGTGAGTAAACGCATGCGTTCGGCTAGTTGGTTGCTGATAATGTTACTGTAAGTACCCATAGTTTCGTTCATTAATTCGCGTTGAATGTTGCAAGTAGCAAATGCTTGGTTGATTTCGACACGAATGTTTTCCAATGTTTCAATATCGTCTTCGGTCAACCCTTTTTGTACAATCATTTTTTCTGCAACAACATTATTTTGGCGTAGGGACGATGCGAAATAAATCAATGCATTTTTCAAACGCATCAATTCGCGCAAACTGGTATCGGCATCTTTGGATTCCATCAATTTACTTTCTAAACGTGTACTGGATTTATCAATCGCGCGCAAAAATACTTCGTACAAACTGTGGAAAGCTAACAGAAACTGGTAAGTGATTTTTTTACTATCCAACAAGATGTTGGTGCGTAAAGTACCTTGCTTGATTTCGTGGAATTTGAAATTCTCTTGCAAACAAACGGTTACGGTTAAATTGCCTTTTTGAATAATCGACAATGGAATGGTGGTGTAGGGTGCATCGCTGTCACTTTCACGTTGAATGACTGGAATATCAAAAACAGTTAAAGTGTAATGTGTGTCGTCGTCTTCATCAAGACGCGGACCCTCTTCATCATCCAATGCTGAACGAACAAAATCTTCGGGGATTTTTAACTCCTCAACGACACGGTGAACTTCAATTTCGTTGGGATTAGTTAATTGCACCCAAATGCGTTCATCGTTGGGTAAATCAGACAAACTGATGTTTTCCATCTTTACATATTTACCGTCTTTGTTCAGCAATATATTTGTCATGTCGTATTGTATTCCACCCAAGTAAATAAAGTCAAGAATTGTTGCAAATAATATCTTGCCAATCTTTGCCTTTGGCTTTATAATTATCAACATGGACAAATTGAAAAAAGGTTTGAAAAAATTATTTGCACCAGCCATTGTTTTAATGTTAGTGGCTGTAATGGGAATTTTTAGCCCAGTTATTTCTGTGGCGGCTGCCTTGCATTTGCATACCGCAAATGTAGTAAGCCAAAACACGATTACGGTTGAAAATTTGCCAGCACGCACCGTGAAAGTTGGTGATACTATTACGGTACCCAGCGCTGGTAATGACAATACCGTAGAATTGTGGCACGCTGGCCGTATTATCGCTAACCCGGAAAATTTCACTTATTCTGAAGTTGGTGAATACGAATGGCGTTTCTACATTGGAACCGGTGACAGCAAAGTTTTATATGATACCTATACCGTTACTGCGACCAAAGCGGCATACACCATGACCATGCCCAGCACGGTTGCTACTGTTGCTCCGAAGAACATGGAAAACTTGGTATTACCATTGCCAGAAAGTTATACTTTTAAC
>JAZLKE010000042.1:0-8814 GCA_045597505.1 Clostridia bacterium
TGGGTTTGGGCGAAGATGAAATTTATAACTTAGCAAACTTGAAAAACTTACACAAAGTCGTGGTAATTGATGATGTGTTGTACAACTACTATTGCACTCCGTATATTCCAAGTTCAAATGCCAGTGCGATTACTAAGACGGTCAGTGACCAAGATAATAAATTCACGGTGTGGCATATGTTCATGCGTAATCAACCATTACGTGAAGAAATTATTTGCCGTGATTTTCCGAATTATGTTGATGAAATGCGCTATGTCCGCGCCTTTGATTTCTTCTTCTGGGCTTTCTTTTTAATGGCAAAAAACCGTTTGGCGGTACCGGCAATGGCGCATAACTTCTGTATGCCGATTTTCGCCGATGATTTGTTTCAAAACGCAATTCAAAGTCAAACCGGTTTGAATTCGGTAGACTGGAGCCAAGCCGACATTGAAAATTACAGCAAGTTGGCGTACTATGCTTATGCTGACATTCACTTGTATCACCATGAATTGTCTTTGTACCATGTGTTCTTGGGGATTATGGCGAAAATGTTTATGACCAAAAAAGTGGAAAAGGAATCTTATGTATCGCAAATGGCAGACGCGTTGACCAAAAATCAAATGCCAGAAGCAATTTATGTAAATCGTTTGTTTGATAATGTTTTATCCGAAAAAGAAAAAGTCGTGGAACAAGACGGTGTCTTGAATCTTTGGTTGTGTGGAGCGGAGTTTAACTGATGATCATGTATTTAATCATCATTGTGGTCAGTATGGCAGTGATGGTTTTAGTGAACTGGTTGGCGTTGGGCTGGACTGTGCTGGGAGCATTGTCATGGGTGTCAATTACTACGGGAATTGAATTTTTGATTATTGTGGTGTTGACAGTATTGGCGGGGCAATGTGTACCCAAAGTTTGCTATCGTGATTGTAAGTTAAATCAGGTCAGTAAACGTGAATTGAATTTTTACCGCGCGATTGGTTTGGGAAAATGGAAAGACTACGTTTGTGAGTTGGGTGTGTTAAGTGGGTTCAGTAAGAAAAAAGTTGCGGCGCCGAATGACCCGTCCTATATTGACCGTTTCTTGTTTGAAATTAACAAGGGCATGTTTGTCCATATTGTGTGTGTGTTCGGTGCGTTTTTGGTGTTGTTGTTTCCGTTGCCTGGAACTTGGTCGATTGTTTTGCCTGTGGCTTTGATTGGAGTGCTTTTGAATATTTTACCTATAATGGTGTTACGTTATAACAAACCGCGTTTAATCATGTTAAAGACCCGTTTAATGCGTAATCAAAAACAACCTATTGCGTCTTCGGTGGATTCTGTAACAACATTGGTTGCAGCTGTCGATGGAGAGTAGATTAGAAAACATGGAAAAAGATTTGATTAGTGTTTTAATTCCAGCTTATAATGTCCAAAAATATTTGGGGCGTTGTTTGCGTTCTATTTTGCGCCAAACCTATAAAAATTTGGAAGTTGTTGTCGTCGATGATGGTTCCACCGACAATACCTACCAAGTGGCGAAACAATATGCGGATGCCGATCAGCGTGTTATTTTGTTGCAAAAACAAAATGAAGGTAATGTATCCAAGGCACGTAATTTCTTACTTGATCATTGTCATGGTAAATATTGTGTTTGGGTTGATAGTGATGATTGTGTTAAACCGGCCTATGTTGAAAAATTGTATCGTGCTTTAATTGATGAAAATGCCGACATGAGTGTTTGTCGTTTCGCTGTACGTGCATTTCCTTTTCCAGTAGCTTCACTATTACGAACTTCGGTGCATGTTTATCAAGGCGATCAAATGATTCAACAAATCATTTATCGTACTGCTTTTATGTTGTGGAACAAAATGTACCGTGTTGATTTAATTAGGGAACATGATGAAATTCGTTTTGATCCAAACTACTGCTATGGTGAAGATTTATTGTTTAATTTAGTTTATTTGAAGTATTGCAAAAAAATTGCTTGCGTGAATTCACGATTGTATAGTTATTCTTGGCGTGCAGGTTCTGAAATGCATAAAAAATTCTCCGAAAATCATGTTAATTTTATGAATAGATTGTTGGAGTTATGTGAGTCCGAAACCAATCTGGCAGTGCGTGATACTTTGCGCGGTTGGGCAGCTTTTAGTTGTTGCGGTTCGGTATTTTTGGCTAATAAACGTGCTTTTCCTGATGCTGTCGCACGGATGAAACAATCTGCTTTTATTTATCGCAAAGATTTATATAAAAACCATTTGGCAAAACCATCCTTGAAATGTATCCTATGGTTAGGGTTGAAAACCTGGTGCCGACCGAAAAAGACCCGTAAACTTAAGCTGGAAAGGAACTGAGTGCTGTGAATATTAATCTTTTGAAAGAAAGTCCAGCCGATTTTGAAGACGCCTTAAAAAAACAAAAAGCATTTGAATTGGCTGGCAATTTTAATCAAGACGAAAACGAAAATACTTACGAAGGCTGTGACCCCGTCGATGAAACGTTTAACTATTTACGTCGTCGTGCGCGTGACTGTTGGAAACATTTTTTTTACATGCGTGCTTTGAGGAAGTATTGCAGACGTATTAACCGCGAACTAACCAATTTGAAAGTGGTTGGTCGTACCAACTTGTTTGGTTTGACGGGTGGTTACATTGTTACTTGCAACCATATCAGTAAGGTAGATTCTTTCGCGGTACGTGCTGCGGTTGGCATGGACATTAAATTTGTGGCGGCGGATTTTAACAACTGGAAAGGTAAAATGGGCAACATTGCGCGCAATACTGGTTATATTCCGATTCCTGCCAATTTGAATTTGTCTGTCATGCGTAAATTTAACCACGCGATGGAATATTTTTTGCGTAAAAAATGGCCAATTTTAATGTATCCGGAACAAGCAATGTGGCGCGAATACAAAAAGCCACGTCCGTTGAAACCTGGAGCTTTCCATTATGCTGCTAAGTATCATCGTCCAATTGTGCCGTTGTTTATTACGATTGAAGACAAGCCTGAACGTGTGGACGCCGAAGGGCGCGTGAACTTTGGTAACTATACTATCCATATTTTACCACCAATTTATCCGCGTAAAGAATTGGACGAACACGATAATATGCAATATTTAATGAACGCAAATTTTGAAGCATGGCGCCGTTGCTACGAGCGTACTTACGGTATACCTTTGGAATATGATACAATTGTGACAGAGGAAACCAGCCCGTTGGTCAAACGTTTTGCTAAAAAACAACCGACCAACAAGAAATAATGTTTGCTTGGCATGGTTGGTTTGTGTTAATCTTTTGGTAGCGACTGACGCGAAAATTGAACGCGCCTAAATTTTTTGTTAAACATTAAATCCAAAATCGCTCAAGGAGAATACAGATTATTATGACTACGACAGAAATCGTTAAGTTGCCGCAACATATTGGTTTTATTATTGATGGCAATGGCCGTTGGGCGAAAGAACGTGGTTGGCCGCGTAATAAGGGACATCAACACGGCATTAAAAATCTTGATGTTGTCATCAAAGAATGTTTTTATACATATCATATTCCGTACGTGAGCATTTATTGTTTTTCAACCGAAAATTGGAACCGTCCTAAATTGGAATTAGATTTCTTGTTCAAATTGTTTGCGGAATATTTTAAGTCAAATGACTTTGCGAAAAAGTTTCCGCATGTGCGTTTGAACATCATGGGTGATTATACTAAATTCCCAGCAAACTTGGTAAAAAATGTGCGCGACGCGGTTGAAGCAACCAAGGATGAAACCGAATTTGTGTTGAATATTGGTTTAAATTACAGCGGGCAAGACGAATTGGTACGTGCGGTAAATCGTATGTTGACCGATAAATTAGAACCTAATGTTGACCGCGCAACTATGGAAAAATATTTGTATACTAACGGACAACCACCGCTTGATTTCGTGGTGCGTACCAGTGGGGAACAACGTTTAAGCAATTTTATGTTGTGGCAAGTGTCTTATGCGGAATTATATTTTCCGAAAATTTATTGGCCAGCTTTTGGGGTAGAAGATTTACAAACCGCGTTATTGGAATATCAAAACCGTCATCGTCGTTTTGGTGCCATAAAAGGCGAGGACGCGTAAGTGAATTTAGCCAACATCTTTGGCGGTAATTCAATATTAGGTACCATCTTAATTGCGATGTTGCCGTTAATTGAATTGAAAGGTGCAATTCCGTTGGGAATGGATGCCGACGTTTGGGGGGAGTCCGCGTTGGCAATTTGGCAGTCTTTTGGTTGGGCATTACTTGGCAGTTCGTTAGTTGTGCCAATTGTGGCGTTGTTATTTCGTCCAATTTATGATTGGATGAAAGACAAAAAGTTTTTCAAAAACATCGTGGAATTTTTGGTGGGTGATGTAGCGAAACGTTCGGATAAAATCAAAGCGGAAAACCAAACCAAAACCGCGCGTCGCAATTTGTGGTTGAAAATTGCCGCGGTATTTTTGTTTGTAGCATTTCCGGTACCAATGACCGGAGTTTGGACGGGCACCTGTTTTGCAGTCCTGTTGGGCTTAAATTTCGGGGTAACTTGTGCAACCGTGATTGTGGGCAATGTTTTGTGTGGCGTGTTAGTAACATCGGTTTGCCAAATTTTTCCGCAAGCCACTGACATTTTATTGATTGTTTTCTTGTGTTTAATTTTGGTGGCTTTAATGATTAAAGTGGTGCTACATTTCATAAAAAAGCGTCGCGCGCTGGCAACTGTGAAAAATGTACAGACGAAAACTGAAAATTAAAACCGCAGTGGTGCGGTTTTTTTGTTTGCCATGGCGTCCATGAATGGTTAAAATAAAACTAATGAAAGCAGTAAAAAAAATAGATGGAAAACAATTAAATAAAGGTACCGTTTTGGTAACTGGTGGGGCGGGTTATATTGGCAGTCATACTTGCGTAGAATTATTGGAACAGGGTTATGACATCGTAGTGGTGGATAACTTTGTTAACAGTTCGCCAGTTAGTTTGGAACGTGTAACTAAAATTACGGGTAAAACTTTCCCGTGGTATCGTTTGGATTTGCGTAACCGTGCCGAATTGGCGGAGGTTTTTGAAAAGCATCACATTGATTGGGTAATTCACTTTGCGGCGTTAAAAGCGGTCGGCGAAAGCGTGGCTCAACCGTTGCGTTATTATGAAAATAATTTGAATGGGACTTTGTCGTTGTTAATGGTAATGCAAGCGTACGGCGTCAAGAAAATTGTCTTTTCGTCCAGTGCGACTGTGTATGGTAACCCAGAACGCTTGCCATTGACCGAAGATTGCGCATTGCATACAACCAACCCTTACGGCGCAACTAAATTGATGATTGAAAATATTTTACGCGATTTATGTGCGGCGGATAAAAATTGGACAGCCGTAATTCTGCGTTACTTTAATCCAGTGGGTGCGCATCCATCGGGTTTGATTGGAGAAAATCCGCAAGGTATTCCGAATAATTTGACCCCATACATTGCGCAAGTGTTGACTGGCAAGTTGCCGTTCTTGCAAGTGTTCGGCGACGACTATGAAACGCCAGACGGTACGGGCGTACGTGATTACATTCATGTTTGCGATTTGGCGACGGGGCATTTGCAAGCGATTGCCAAAGTGGAAAAACCTGGGGTTTACACCTACAACTTAGGTACGGGACATGGTTACAGCGTGTTGGAAGTTTTACATGCTTTTGAACGTGCTGCGGGACGCGAAATTCCTTACCAAATTAAACCACGTCGCGCGGGCGATGTTGCGGCTTGCTATGCAGACCCGAAACATGCGGAAAAGGATTTGGCTTGGCATGCGCAATATGACCTTGATGCGATGGCACGTGATTTGTGGCGTTTCTATACTCAAAATCCGCATGGCTATGACGAAAAATAAGAATTAAATGGTCTTCGCGTTGACAAAAATTACGGAAAAAGACTATACTAATTTTGATGAAAATAGACCTGCATGACACGACCAAAATTCCATTTTATCAACGTGTCAGTTACTTGTTTATTCCAGCGCTGTTCGTTGTCGCTTCCGTTTTGTTAGAAGTGATGATGTTTTCGATGATGGGAATTGATTTCCCAAAGTCTTACATTTTTAGTTTATCCATTGTTTTGGTAATTGCCGCAGTGGTGGCGATGGTACGGTTTAAATGGGTACAAACTGTGGTGTGTTCACTGTTGTTGGCGGTTCAAGTTGTCGCAACAATTTCAAATGTGATTGCGTATAAAACATGTAAAGAAATTTTTTCAATTGAGACGTTAAAGACTTTGGCTTCGGCGTTTGGCGCGGCGGGAGCGGTTAAAATTAATTATTGGTTTTTGATACCGATTTTAGCGTTGATTGTAATTTATGTCATTTGCGTAGTTTTGACGATGATGTATTGTAAAACTCCTAAAACCAAACGTGGTCATTTTTGGCAAACCACACTCTGTGGACTTTTGGCATTTATCAGTTTTTTCAG
This sequence comes from Clostridia bacterium, assembly GCA_045597505.1. Classification (GTDB taxonomy): domain Bacteria; phylum Bacillota; class Clostridia; order Christensenellales; family UBA1242; genus RGIG8050. The sequence goes on from JAZLKE010000042.1 coordinate 6,402, forward strand.
TTATACAGTTGCGTATTCTGGCTTGCCAAATTACAAAACTGGTGTGGAATATTATGTGGATAATTTAAGTAACCAAAAATTCTTGTATGATACTTTCAGTAACCGTATGTCCAGCTTTCAAACGTTTGGCAGTTATAGTTATTATCTAGATAACCTCTTAAAAATTGCTGGTTGCAAAAAATCAATTGATGATGTGTTGGAATTTCAACCAAATACTTTTGCGTTACCAGAAGAAGAAACTTTGGGCGAGGGCGACAACTTAATCATGGTTTTAATGGAAACTTTTGAACGCGCTGCAATTAACCCGATAACGATGCCCAATTTATACAAATTCATGCAAGAAAGTTGTACCGAAGTTGACGGTTATTACAGCATTGAACGTACTTGTTTTACTGATCATATCGGTCAAGTTGGTATGCATGTTTCGGGAAAAGAACAGTGGAGTAATTATGGCGACGTGCAAGTACCACTTTCGTTAGCCAATATTTTTAACCGTAGTGGATATGTTACTTCGGCTTTCCATGATTATGATGGCAATTTTTATAATCGCAGAAAAATTTTTAAGGAAAGTTTTGGTTTTCAAAATTTCTATGATTACAATGATTATGAAAGTGCGAAAAATCCAAGTTGGGTTGCAACTCCAGATGAATTGCTGTTTAGAAATAATTTAGAAAGAATTGCACCTAGTGACCAAAATTTTTACAGTTATTTGATTAGTATTTCAACACATGCATGCAGTGCATCGGAGAATTTAAGACCAGTTTATCCAGATTATTTTGAGTTAATTGAAGATAATTTGGATTTGTTATCCCAAATGTATCCCTCCTTGTTATCTGCTAATGAAGATGATGTTGCAATAGCAAAAAACTATTTGGTGGGTACATGCACTTTTGATGCTGGCTTTGGCGCGTTGATCGATTATTTGAAAAATACAAATGGTAAAGACGGTCGTAAATTGATTGAAACGACTGCCATTGTGATGTTTGGCGATCATTATTATTATGCGACGGGTGGTCATGTTTTGAAGCCAGAAAATAAAGCACCAAATGAATTGATTGGTAACCGTTCGCCGTTAATTGTTTATAACCCGAAACAAAAAGTTGACGGTGTCACGCAAGCGGAAAATGCGTTGTTGGACACACCAGCTAAACACGGACAAACCTTGGTGCGTTTTGCATCGACCATGGATTTGTATCCGACGGTTTGTAGTTTATTTGGGGTTAAGACCGAACGCCCGATGACTTATGGACAAAGTATTTTTGATACCGAAAATCAATCACTGGGGATTAGTTACTTGAATGGTTTTACATGGGGGGTAACAGACTATAACGGATTTACGACCGAAACGTATAATTATCAAGGTGTTGAATTTGAAATGAAAAAGGCAACCTGGCAGGCGTGGCGTACTGGTGATTTTACAAGTTTTAGAGGTGTGCAATTAACACAGGAGCAAATTGATGCAGTTAAGCCAGCAGTTAATAAATTGAATGCTGCCATTTTTAAGGTAACATCAGTTTTTGATAAAAACGGTTTCAAATACATTGAAATTGAAGACTTATATTGCTTGCGTAAAGCCGAAGCGCAATCATAAATCCAAAATAATTTTGTATTCAACCAACCACAACGCGATTTGATAAATGAATGCTAAATATTGTGGGCGTTGCATCAATTGACCAAACCACGGGCGTGGTGTGGGGTTAGTGTCGTTCAAAACTTTTTCTACGTAACTGCGTTCAACAATTTGCCAAACAGGGTGTTTAGTGTCGGCAACCAGTTCACGCATTTTGGCTTCAATTAGTTGAGTATAGACGGGGTCGATCGTTTTGGGGTAGGGACATTTTTTGCGGTTGACCACTTTGGCAGGCAATAGGTCATCGACCGCCGCACGCAAAATACCTTTTTCTTGATGACCGTAGTTTTTAATGTTCCACGGGATATTGTAGACATATTGTACCAAGTTAATGTCGGTAAATGGTACGCGAACTTCCAAACCGCAACGCATCGCCATACGGTCGGCGCGTTCCAATAAATTTAAGCCGAACCAACGCATGGTCAGGTAACTGTAAATTTTCATTTGGCGGTCTTTTTCGGTATCGGTGGGCGAAAGTGGAACTTCGCTGACGGCGTTAGTATAAGAATGGTTAACAAAATCGCGAATGTTTAATTGCGGGCGCAAATGTTCGGCAATGGTTTGTTCGCGCATGGTTAAATCTAATGCCCATGGGAAAGTGGTGGCATTGGCAGTATCTGCGCGGTAAAACCATGGGTAGCCACAGAAAATTTCGTCCGCGAATTCGCCACTGAAACAAACGGTGATATCTGGTTTGATGGCACGGCAAAACAGCAACAATGAACTGTCAATATCTGCCATGGCGGGATAATCGCGCGCAATCAAGGCTTCGCGCAAAGTCGC
>JAZLKE010000043.1:0-21546 GCA_045597505.1 Clostridia bacterium
AGGTATTTCCGTTGGGTCCACGCGGTAAAAAAATACTGCACCACGTCGCTGGCACACCCTACACCGTTCCCCATTAAGTCTCTTTGGTCCCAGAACGCAATCGCTACTCTGCAACGGATAACAGTTCGGACTGCAACTGCCTCCTCCTGCGCACCAGCCCCAACCGCCACCGCCGTAGTAGTAGCCAGCGCCACCACCACCCCCACTACCATTTAAACAGTCAGCAGAAATAACACCTCCTTGTCCAGGATTTTTACCACCATGTTGTTGACATGCTGGAGTCCCGAAATAGGGCCCACCACTATTTGCCGAAAAAGGTCCATAATTCCATCCAGCAAAAGTTCCATCCACAATCTTTAAAGCGTTTTCTTCACCGTACACACTTTTTAAATTATCAAATGAATATAGATGATTACCTAAATCACTTAAGCCACCCGCACCAGACGCAATGGCTGTTCCTGCACTAGTACCCATTGGCAAGGCAAAGTTACTTTGTACATAGGTTGCACCACCACCGTCATAACTACCATCACTAGGACCGCCTTTACCACCAGGGACACCAAATGTTACTGTCATACTACTACCTTTGTAAAAGGCAATACACTGTGCTCCTTCTCCACCGGTATATGTACCTTGTCCATTAAACAACACCATCCATGTTGCTTCGGCAAACTTGAATGTCGTGTTTTCGTTACCATTCTTAACAGTTCCATCCACGGTCCAAAATGTCTCCCCCGTTTTATCCACCGTGGCAGCATTAAGGATAGTAGTATTAGTAGTATTGTATTTATATAGTACATCATAGACAGCAGTAAAAAGAGCGCCTGCGGCAATGATTACAGACAGCACAATGATTGACGCTATTCTTTTCTTACTGTGTAACAAAAAAGCCGACAACCGTCGGCTGTACAAGTCATCTACGGTTCGCAATCGTACGGGCGGCTTCACGCGCTAAATCACGTTCTTTCAAAGTTTGTTTTTTATCGACCACATTTTTACCCGTACCCACCGCAACGCTGATTTTTAACAATCCTTTTTCCGTCCAATATACTTTCAACGGCACACAAGTATTTCCCTTGACCATACAAGCTTTGGCAATTTTTGCCATTTCGGCACGATGTAATAACAGTTGGCGGTTACGACGCGTTTGTTGTGCCGCAACAACACCATTTTGGTACGGCGCAAAATATGCATTTTTTAACCAAATTTTACCAGTCGCCAATTCCAGCTGAATAAAACTTTCCGTAATAGTCACATGCCCCGCGCGTGCCGACTTAACCTCCCAACCTTGCAAACTAAGTCCCGCTTCAAAAGTATCATGCAAAAAATAATTAAAGCGGGCTTGTCGATTTTCTGCAATCACTTTCATAATTGGTAAATACCCATCGCGTGCTTAACATCGGACAACACCTGATCTGTCACTTCACGCGCCCGTTTAGTTCCCGCGCGCAAATAGCCACGCACCTCGTCCATATGTTGTTCATAATAAGCACGGCGTTCGCGCATCGGCGCCAAAATTTCATTCAAACATTCAAACAACAAATTTTTCAAGACCACATCACCCAAGCCACCTTTGCGGTATTGGGCTTTCAATTCATCCAAGTGTTTTTTGTCATCATAGAAAGCATCTAAATACATGAAAACGACATTGCCTTCAACTTTACCAGGATCCGAAACTTTAATGTGGTTCGGGTCAGTATACATAGATTTAATTTTACGGTGCAATTCATCTTCACTGTCTTTAATGTAAATACAGTTTCCCAAAGATTTACTCATTTTTCCTGCACCGTCAATTCCCACCAAACGACCACGAGCCTGTTCTGGAATCAAAGCTTCTGGCATGACCAATGTTTCGCCATATAAACGGTTAAAAGTTGCCACAATTTCACGAGTCTGTTCCAACATCGGGGCTTGGTCCGCACCGACTGGCACCAAAGAAGCACCAAAAGCGGTAATATCAGCGGCTTGCGAAATTGGATAATTTACAAAACCAACTGGCACTTCGCGACGATACCCCTTGGTTTTAATTTCATTTTTGACCGTGGGATTGCGTTCTAAACGGGCTTGCGTAACCAAATTAGCATAAAACATCGGCAATTCATACAAAGCTGGAATCGCACTTTGCAATACAAAATGAATTTTTTGTGGATCCAAACCAACCGCCAAATAATCCAACATCAACTGTTCGACCGAATTCGTCACTTTTTGAACATCTTGCGCATGGTCGGTTAAAGCCTGTAAATCGGCAATCATGACAAACATTTCAAATTCATCGGTCCCCTGCAAGCGCACACGGTTCAACAAACTGCCCGCATAGTGTCCGATGTGTAAATTACCACTGGGACGGTCCGCGGTTAAAATCACTTTTTTTTCGGTTTTCATTTTCATTTTATGATTATAACACACCACACGCAGGTTGTAAAAAATTTGTTTGCGATTTTTGATTTTAGATTTTTGATTTTTGGAAATTTATATTTTTTTACATTCACTGTTCTATCTGTCGCACCAAAGAAAAATTCTTGCAAAAAAAAGTAACGGAAGTGCCAAACATGTGAATCAATCACCATCAGCCATGGGGCAGAAATCTACCCGTCCATTACTCAATAGAAAGATAACAAAAATGAAACCTAATGTCAAGAAGCTTAAATAAAAAAAGTCAGGCTCCCCGGATTGCTCCGTCCTTAGCCTGATCTTCATTCTTAGTATATACCGAATTGAGAAAAATAGTCAAGATTTAGTTTTTGTATATAACAAGCCAGGTCACGATCCAGTGACCCTGTAGATGATCCAAACGAGGGGTGCAACTGCCCCCGTTTATCTACCGTGGCAGCATTAAGGATAGTAGTATTAGTAGTATTATACTTATATAGTACATCATAGACAGCAGTAAAAAGGGCGCCTGCGGCAATGATTACAGACAGCACAATGATTGACGCTATTCTTTTCTTACTGTGTAAAAAAAGACACCCGAAGGTGTCTTTTTAATATTCATTGCGTGAGCACTTAATACTTTGTACTTGATTAAATATACACATTACGCATTCGCGCATTCGACTTTTAATTGTGCTGGCATGATATTCCTACCATGCGATACTCTTAAAAGGAGGTGATCCAGCCGCAGGTTCTCCTACAGCTACCTTGTTACGCCTTAACTCCAATCACCGATTTCACCTTAGACGCTTGCTTCCTTGCGGTCGGCACAGCGGTTTTGGGTGCCCTCAGCTCTCATAGCTTGGCGGGCGGTGTGTACAAGACCCGGGAACGCATTCACGGCGACATGCTGATTCGCCATTACTAGCAACTCCGATTTCATGTGGGCGGGTTGCAGCCCACAATCCGAATTGAGACTACTTTTTTGAGATTCGCTCCATATTACTATATTGCAGCTCTTTGTAGTAGCCATTGTAGCACGTGTGTAGCCCAAGGCGTAAGAGGCATGATGACTTGACCTCATCCCCACCTTCCTCCGTATTAACTACGGCAGTCTCGCTAGGGTTCCCAACTTAATGATGGCAACTAACGATAAGGGTTGCGCTCGTTAACGGACTTAACCGAACATCTCACGACACGAGCTGACGACAGCCATGCACCATCTGTCTGCTTGTAAAATTGCTTCTACTTCACCGATTTCGCGGCTATTCAAGCGATGTCAAGCCTTGGTAAGGTTTTTCGCGTATCTTCGAATTAAACCACATGCTCCGCTGCTTGTGCGGGTCCCCGTCAATTTCTTTGAGTTTCAACCTTGCGGCCGTACTACTCAGGTGGAATACTTATCGCGTTAGCTACGATACTGATGGAGTCGATACCACCAACATCTAGTATTCATCGTTTAAGGCGTGGACTACCAGGGTATCTAATCCTGTTTGATCCCCACGCTTTCGTGTTTCAGTGTCAGTTACTGCCCAGCAAGCCGCCTTCGCCTCCGTTGTTCTTCCAAATATCTACGCATTCTACCGCTACACTTGGAGTTCCACTTGCCCTTTCAGCACTCTAGTCGCCCAGTATGTAATGCAGTTCCTGGGTTAAGCCCAGGGATTTCACGTTACACTTAAGTGACCACCTACACACCCTTTACACCCAGTCATTCCGGACAACGCTTGCCACCTACGTATTACCGCGGCTGCTGGCACGTAGTTAGCCGTGGCTTATTCATAGCATACCGTCATTTTTTTCGCCTGCTATAAAAGAACTTTACAATCCTAAGACCTTCTTCATTCACGCGGCGTTGCTGGGTCAGAGTTGCCTCCATTGCCCAATATTCCCTACTGCTGCCTCCCGTAGGAGTCTGGACCGTGTCTCAGTTCCAGTGTGACCGTTTACCCTCTCAGGCCGGTTAATCATCGTCGCCTTGGTGGGCCGTTACCTCACCAACAAGCTAATGATACGCAACCCCCTCTTTTACCGATAAAACTTTTACCCCTTCACGATGCCGTGTTGTGGTCATATGCGGTATTAGCACCTGTTTCCAAGTGTTATTCCCCTGTAAAAGGCAGGTTGGTTACGCGTTACTCACCCGTCCGCCACTAATATGTATTGCTACATATCCGTTCGACTTGCATGTATTAAGCACGCCGCCAGCGTTCGTCCTGAGCCAGAATCAAACTCTAATATTAAAATTTGATAAACTCAGTTCTTGACTGACTAAATTGACAAAGATATAGTGTTTATTAAACCTACAATCTTATACAAATGTGTACAAAGTATTAAGTTTTCAATGAACACCACCGCGCTCATTCCTGAACACGATAACCATAATCTATCACAGCAAATATTCATTGTCAAGAGTTTTTTCAAACTTTTTTTGAATTAGTTTTTTCCATTAAACACAAGTGTATCCGCCGTCAATTGGCAAGATGGCACCATTCACATAAGAGGCTTCATCACTTGCTAAGAAAATAACACCAGCATTAAGTTCGCCTTCCTTACCATATCGTTTCATTGGCACATGCGTCTTTGCAAATTCTTGGAATTTTTCTGTATCCAAAACCGCAGTGGTTAATTCAGTATAGAAATAACCCGGGCAGATACAGTTACAAGTAATACCAAACGGTGCCAACTCAGCCGCAGTCGCGCGGGTAAAGTTAACTACACCACCTTTTGATGAATGATAAGCAATTGTTGGAATTTCGGTGTTACCAACCAAGCCATACATTGAAGCTATGTTGATAATACGACCATAACCGTGTTTCATCATAATCGCCGCAAACGCACGCGTCATTTTGAAAACCGAAGTCAAATCCGTGTTAATGGTAAAATTCCATTGCTCATCGTCCATCACCAACACGCCCGCGTCTTTGGACGAACCCGCACAGTTCACTAAAATATCCACTTTACCAAAAGTACTTTCCGCTACCTTGGCAGCGTCATCAATATCCTGAGTATTGGTAACATCACATTGCAAGGCCAGAACCCTGACTCCATATTCTTCCAGTTGTTTTTTTACCTGTTCCAATCTGTCAACACGGCGCGCCAAAATTACCAAATCCGCACCTTGTTTCGCAAATCCGATTGCCATCTGTTTTCCCAAGCCGCTGGACGCCCCCGAAATTACCGCTACTCTACCTTTTAAATTAAACATATATTCATTCTCCTTTTAATGAGATTTCTTTTTCAACCCTAACTATTTAAGTTTATCAAAAAATCGCCCAACTATACAAACAAAAAACGCCACAACTTTTGTATGCAGCGTTATCAATTCAAGTTACACTTATTTATTGCAAATTAGACTTTTCAATATTTTTACAGATGCCTTCCGCAATGTTGTAAATTTTTGCGCGTTCTTCCGCGGTTGATTCAGGTAATTTAGCAATCGCCGGTGCGCCCCAAACCTTAGCTTTGCACGGGCCAATCCATTCATCACATTCAATGTCAGTAAAAACACCACGCACAATATTTAATGCCGCAACCTTTGAATTCGGGAATAAAACTTTCATCGTCAAAGTAACAAACGGATTTTTCTTACCATTGGTCAACGGTGTCAAAGTAATTCCAGGATGTACCAATGCTAAACGCACATCATCGCGGTCACGGAAAAATTCAGATAACGCCAAAGTTAAAAAGCGCTTTGCGTTACCATAAATCTTAGATGCCTTCTTAGCAGATTTGGTAAAGTCAACATCATCTTCGTTCAATTTTACAAAGTCGTGCGCAATACTGGTCACAGCCACAACTTTTCCGTTCGTACGTTGTAAAGCTGGCAACAATTGACGCATTAAATAATATTGTCCAATAAAATTGATTTGAAAAATGTTATTATAACCCAACTCACCTTTCACCACTGGAATACGATAGACGCCCGCACTTAAAATCAAAAAGTCGATTCGGCGGTCAATAATTTGTGCCACCGCAGTATTGATTGATTTAATTTGGCTCAAATCAATTTCTACGCAATCAATTTCCGCACCGGGAAAATCTTTTAACAGTTCTTCACGGAACGCTGTCATTTTCTGTACATTGCGTTCCAATATAATAATCTTCGCATTACATTGTAACAAGTCACGCACCACATGGCGACCCAAGCCCCCCGTCGCCCCTGTCATTGCCACTACTTGTCCTTGTAAATTAGTTGTATTATCTTTCAGCCATTGATCTATGTCCATCGCCATATTTCCTAATATTAGCAGAAAACCTACTTTTTACCAAATTATTTTTGACGCTTAGCCCCACAACCGTCACAGCGTTCCTTGCCGTTATCGTTCAACACTCCACAATATTCGCAACGCCAAGTTCCCGCTGGTGCCGCCTTTGAATCCGTGGTAGCAGTGGTACCTTGCTTATCAGCGGCAATTTGTTCCGCGGTTGCTTTCTTGGCGGTCGCGTTAATCAAAACATAGGACACAATCAACAACGCGCTAATCCCTGCCATGATAAAAGTACCCAAACGCGTTCCGTTGATTTTATTTATTGTATCAATATAACCAGCATCTTCTTCCATAATAGCATCTTTGAAATCCAACGGTACCGAATCTGAATTCGTATTAGTATTCACCAATTTATCATCCAAAGCCAAAACTACACCGTCTCGTTTCATATCTATTACCTGTTCCCAGGTATAAACAAAATATGAATAACCATTATCCACTTTGCCTTTGGGCGTATCAAATTCGTACAAGATACGATATTTGCCAGTATCTTCAAATTCTTGCCAATCGTAAACTTTTCCCACCGTTTGCCATTCCAGACTAGTTGCCGCGTTTCTTGCAATTGCTTGATAAACACTATAATCCGACCTAATTAAGTCTAATTCATCTTGTGCACCCCACCAAGTAAAACCCAAAATTGCGGTTGCAATTAATGTAATTACAAATAAGAAACTTAAAATCGAAGCCGAACTAGCACGACCCGCATCCAAATAAACTTGACGGCCACCAAAGACCACTACGCGCGGACGATACCACGGACGTACCGGGTAAGGGTGGTAACTGCCACCATGACTGCTACTACTTGGTCGACGTACACCGAAAGAACTATGGCTACTACCGTAATGGCCACTGCCACCGTGAAAACTGTGACCTCCACCAAAACCACCGCTATGTCCACCACTACTACCACTTGGCATAATCAATTACCTCCTACGGTTTTAATTTCTATGCATAATTTTAATTGTCTGTACCGATTTTGTCAATTATCCTATGCCACAAACCAAAGATTACGATTGTGACTTAGCTAAAAACATGCTACAATTCTTAATATGAGAATGAATGTACTAATTGGATTGTCTTGGCCGTACGCAAACGGTCAATTACATTTGGGTCACATCGCATCATCATTACCCGCCGATGTGATAGCCCGTTATTACCGCGACCATGGCGCTGCGGTCAGTTTTGTCAGCGGCAGTGACTGCTTCGGTACTCCGATTTTGGTAACTGCCAAAGCCGAAGGCATTACCCCGAACCAAGTTGCGGAAAAATATAACGAAAGTCATAAACGCGATTTTGCCGATTTAGGTTTTTCATTTGATAACTACACTGCAACCTTAAATCCCAAGCATCAAGAGTTCGCTTCACAATTTCACGCCGACCTTTACGACACTAACAATGTTTTTGTTAAAAACGTACCACAATTGTATTGTACTCAATGTCAACAATATTTGCCCGACCGCTATGTTGAAGGCACCTGCCCATATTGTGGCGAACACGCCAAAGGCGACTCCTGCGACCATTGCGGTAAAATTTTGGAACCCGAAGATTTGAAAGACCCGCATTGCAAACTTTGTGGTGCGACACCAGAACTGCGCGAAACCAAACAGATTTATTTACGTTTAAGTAAATTCCAATCCGCAATTGAAAGGAACTTACACGACAAACAAAACCAATGGACCAACAACGCGGTTGGCATGACCAATAAATATTTGAACGAAGGGTTAATTGACCGTGCGATTACCCGTAACATTACTTGGGGTGTCCCACTGCCCGAAAATGCGAAAGCCTTACTCGGCGACATTACCGACAAGCGCGTTTACATTTGGGCAGAAAATGTTTTGGGTTACTTATCCGCAACCAAAGCCATCAAACCAGATTGGGAAGATTTCTTACTGGATAGTAGAGACACTGTCAAACGCCACTACTACGTTCACGCCAAAGATAACATCCCATTCCACAGTGTCATTTTACCAGGTCTGTTATTAGCAGAAAACAAACACCAATGGCATTTGCCAGACTATATTATCAGCAGTGAATATTTGAACATGAACGGCAAAAAGATTTCAAAATCTTCGGGTAATTATATCAGCGCCCGCCAATTGATTGACAACTTTGACGTTGACATGATTCGATACTATTTCTTGCGTAACACCAACGACAAAAAAGATGCGAACTTTTCTTTTGAAGATTTTGTCTATACTGTCAACGGCGAATTGATTGATAACTATGGCAACTTGGTCAATCGCACATTAAGTTTCATTAAAAACAAATTTAACGGCGAAATTCCCGCCATGCGTCCGAACCCAACCGTTTCACAAGCGATTGAGCAAGCCCAAACCGAATTTAACACTTTGGTCGAAGCTGGCTATTGCAGTAAGGCTTTGGCTACTGCCATGAGTTTGGTTGCCTTTGGTAACAAATGGTTCAGTGATAACACACCGTGGAAATCATTAGACCCACAAATTATCGCGGAATGCGTAGCGGTGATTCGCGGAGCTACCAGCATGTTAAAATATTTCATTCCAACCGGCACCGCCAAAGTCGAACAATGGCTGTCGGGCAAGACGTTAGGCGAAATTGCTGTCTTGTACAAAAAACTTGATATTAACGAGGTTAAAGAACGTAAATGGTAATTCGTAACTTAAAAGGTGTCACCGATTTTGACCCAGCAGTCATGAACATGCGCAATCACATTACCGATACCCTGCGCCGTAATTTTGAATTGTACGGTTATCAACCCTTGGATACCGCTATGCTGAACTATCGCGATTTGTTGACCTATAAATACGGCGAACAAGCCGAAATCGTGAAAGAAATTTATTGTTTGTCCGACCAAGGCTCCCGCGATTTGGGTTTGCGTTTTGATTTGACTGTGCCCTTTTGTAAATACATTGCCCTGAACCGCAGTTTGAAATTACCATTTAAACGTTATGAAATCGGTAAAGTTTTCCGCAATGGTCCTGTTAAAGCGGGTCGTTTGCGTGAATTTATTCAATGCGATGTCGACGTCGTTGGTGATGGCAGTCGCGGTATCGAAATTGAATTATTGGAGTTAGCGATTACATGCTACCGTCAATTAGGCATTACCCCACAAATTCAAATTGGACACCGCCAAATTTTAACTGGTCTTTTACAGACTTTGGGTGTGACCCAAAATCACGATGCTATCATCGGCGTTTTGGACAAAATCAAAAAAATCACCCGCGAAGAAACCTTAACCGAACTGGGCAAATTTTTACCCACTGACAAAGCCGTCCAATTATTAGAAATTGTGGCTTTGGATTTACCCGCTTTGGAAAAGATTTTACCCGATAACCAAGGTATCGCGGAAATTAAAGAACTTTGGGCGCAATTAGCCGCACTGGGTTTAAGCCAATACTGCGTGTTTACTCCATCACTCGCCCGCGGTTTGAATGTTTACACTGGCGTAGTTTGGGAAGTCTTTGATGCCCAAGGTCGCTACACTTCGTCCTTAGGTGGTGGCGGTCGTTACGACCAAATTATTACCAACTTTGTCGGTTCAGGCGTCGCTTACCCCGCGGTGGGCTTGTCTTTTGGATTGGAACCAATCAGTACCCTACTTTCCGCTAACCAAACCACTAACCCCATTAAACTTTTGATTATCCCGATGGGTACCGAACCTGCTTGCCACCAATTAGCCAATCAATTGCGTGGACTGGATATTCCAACCATGTTATGGACAGCAAAACCCAAGGTCGGCAAAGCGATGGAATACGCCGCCGCTACACAAATCACTTGTGCTACTGTAATTGGTGCCGACGAAATTGCCAGCGGTCGACTGCGTGTCAAAAACTTAACCACTGGCAACCAAACTGATTTCGCACTTAATGACTTAACAGGTCTAATCCAATACTTAACACAAAGCAAATAATAAACACAAAGAAAAACCGCCCGAGGATACTGGGCGGTTTTATATTTTACAATCGACAATTATTTCATGATTTTGGTAATGTAATCAACGACATCACCAATCGTTTGCATTTTAACCAAATCGTCATCGGCAATCGTGATGTGATATTCTTCTTCCAAATTCATCATCAATTCGACCAAATCCAAGCTGTCGGCATTCAAATCTTCTTTTAATTTTTTATCCACAGTAACCTCAGTTACTGGTTTGCGTAATTGTTTAGCAATCGCGGTACAAATTTCTTTTGTTAAATCTTTATTTTTATCCATGTTTGTATGGTACCATGCCACACCAATGTTGTCAAATGAAGATAAATGTTTTTATTTAACGAGTAAATTGCAGCATATTTGGTGAACCATTGATTAAAATTAAATCAACAGGCACCGTATGTCTATTTGATTTACCACGTTCAACAAATACCATAGAAATTTTCACCATTGGTGTATCCAAAGATAATACTGGTATTCCTACTCGTTGTGGATACGTCTTACCGTTAGCAATCAACGAAAAACACACTGTAAAAACAGTATATTCCTTTCCCGTCGATTGGTCCATAGCTATAGTTTCCTTAGGTGATTGTACTGATAGTTTAATTTCACTACCTGGCCAACCAATTGGATTAGTAAACGAACATTCCTTAAACTGCATTTTCGTACCATATTTGTCGATTTTAACACCATCACCCAACAATTCAGCCGAAGTTAATGTAAATTCACCTTTGATTGACATACCTGTTGGTTCATAGCTTGCTTTCAAAGTACATTCTGGTCTACCCGAATAAGTATAATTTGATTCACCACCAAGCCCCGAACTTTCCCCACTAGGGCCTGAATAATTACCAGTTTGTGTTGTCCAATTAATATTCAATGCTGCCAATGCTGCTGCCATTACATAAATAATTAACGCTGAGGATACAATTTTAATCGCACGGTCTTTGGCGGCTTTACGTTTAGTTGGATCACTGGCGGTAAAAAACAAATAAAAGATATAAACCGCATACAATGTCATCAGCGCACCAGCGACTGTAACAATAATAGTTACTAACCACCCTAGGTCTTTAATAAAATTATTCCCAGTGTACACATCGGCCAACAACTGTAACGTCATCCCCATAATCAATTTCATTATAACCAATTACAAAGATTATGTCGAGAAAATTATTTTGAATATGATTGCATAAATCAACAACACTAAAACCAACAAGACGTCAACCAAACCCTCACATTTTGTTTTTGGTAAACTTAGGCGCACACCCCAAGCCGCCACCACAAACCAAACAAACAGCATTAACACCAAACACTGCAAAATCTGCACCACTGCAGTGTTGGTCATCATTACTAACACATTTATAACTATGTTTAACGGAACATATTTTTGAACGAAAATTTGCGTTTATCGTTAATACCAGTATAACGTAACGACTTAATTAACCCCGTAATCGCAACTTCGCCAGTTTGAATACTGGCCGACACTACAAACAAATTTGCGCCACAAATCACCAAAGCACTATCATGCAAAATCAAGACGACTTGTTCTGGCTCACTGCTTTTGATTTTTTTTACGCCAGTTATGTTCAATTGATTGCGGTTTTGTAAAGTCAAATCGCTTTTTTCATTTTCCATAGTTCATCATATGCGATATAATAAAAATATGAAACTTTACAATACCTTGACCAAACAAAAGGAAGAATTTCACACGGTCAAACCTGGTGTAGTACAAATGTACTCCTGCGGTCCTACCGTTTACTACACCGCCCATATTGGCAACTTGCGTGCTTATGTTTGTGGCGATATTTTGAAAAAGACCTTACGCTTTAACGGCTACCAAATTCAAGACGTTATGAACATAACCGATGTTGGTCATTTGGTTGGCGACGGCGATGTGGGCGAAGACAAGGTTGAAACTACCGCGCGCAAAATGGGTGTACACCCTTTGGAAATTGCTAAAAAGTACACCGACATTTTTATGCACGACAATCAGCTTTTGAACATTAAACCCGCTAAGCACATTGTCCCCGCCACCAGTTGCATTACCGAAATGATTGAATTGGTCAAAACCCTAGAAGCAAAAGGTTGCACCTACCGCACCAGCGACGGCATTTATTTTGACGCGTCCACCTTTCCGAACTATTTCCAATTATCCAAAGGCAGTTTAGAAGGTAACATTGGTGGCGCTCGTGTCGCGCTCGGTGAAAAACGCAATTTGAACGATTTTGCCTTATGGAAATTTGTCGGTCCTAACACAATTCAAAAATGGGACTCCCCTTGGGGTGTTGGTTGTCCAGGTTGGCACATCGAATGTTCCGCAATTTCGATGAAATATTTACCCTTACCATTTGATATTCACACTGGTGGTGTGGATCACATTCCGATTCACCACACCAATGAAATCGCCCAATCAGAATCCGTCACTGGCAAAAAAATGTGCAACTTTTGGTTCCATAACGAATTTATGAAAATCGACGGCGGCAAAATGAGTAAATCTTTGGGCAATGTCTACACCATGCAAGACATCATTGACAAAGGTTACGACCCCATGCATTTGCGCTTGTTATTTTTGCAAACTACCTATCGCACAGTTTTGAATTTCACCTTTGAAGCTTTGGACGCCGCCCGTGAAAATTACCGTAATATTATCAACGCTTTGCGTCGTCACCGCACCGCCACCGCTAAAACTGATGCCAAAGTTGTTACTGATTTGCGCCAAGCCTTTACCGACGCTATCAACAACGACTTGAACACACCGGTAGCTTTGGCAGTTTTACACCAAGCCTTAAAACAACCAGACTCCGCCGATATTTACCGTTTAATCACGGAAGAATTCGACCAAGTTTTATCCCTTTCTTTGGACAAAGCCACGACCGCGAAAAATCAACCAGAAGCCATTCCCGACGAAATTATCAAACTTGCGGAACAACGTTTGACCGCAAAAAAGAATCGCGATTGGGCAACAGCCGATAAACTCCGTGCCAAAATCACCGCGGCTGGCTACCAAATCAACGACACTCCCTCTGGCTACACCCTAACAAAAAATTAAACGCATAAAAAAAAGAACGTCGGTCGGACGTTCTTTTTTTAATGTACTAACCAATTATTTTTTCATGCTGTTACGCAAACGTTCGATGGCTGCCATGATGTCTTCAGTCGAATGTGCATTTGCAGTTGTACTACTACTCTTTACAGTTGTTGCGCTGGAACTTGCAGAACGGTTGAACGAAGATGAGGTTGTCGAACTGGGAGTTGTATTAACCGTAGTTGTGGTGGTTTTTACAATACGTGGGTTATACATAGAACTAAATGAACTATTAGTACTGCTGGTTGTGGTTGTCGGACGACTTACGGTCGAACCAAAATTATTTGGACGGCCAGCAGTAGTCGTGGTTGGACGACTGAACGAACTACTGTAACGCGCAGTTGAACTGCTGGAACCCGTAGTTTTCAAACCAGGAATGGTTTGTGAAATTGGACGGGTCACAATGGTTGGTTCACGCATTGGCTCGTAAGACTTGTCAGGAATTGGATTAACGGTTGGTAAATCAACTGTCGCAGTTGCGGTCGAAGAAGTCAAATTTGGCACAGTACGTGCGGTCAAGAAATCAGTTTTATCAACACGGCGTACCGGTTCTTCTTTGATATCAAAACGACTTGTTTGGCGCGCAGCCATTTCTGCGGCTTTACGTTCTTGTTCTTGTTCTTGTTCGCGGGCTTCACGCGCTGCTTTTTCGGCAATAGCAACTTTTGCCGCTTCAGCTTCACGTTCGTTTTTTTCGGCTTCACGTAAAGCAGCTTCACGGTCAACTACTTCGTCCACAATTTCAGCATCAAATTTTTCTTCCATGCCGTCTTCTTGTTCACTTTCACTAACCGCAGTAAATTCTACTTCTTTAACATTTTTATCTTTTTCGTTTTTCTTAGCTTCTTTGGCTTGCTTTTCGGCTTTAACGTCTACCACTACTTCATCATCGGCTTTAACACTGTAAACTCGACCTTTTGCCAATTGACGTTCGTAGACCACTCTTTCCACATAAACATAACGCGGGCAACGACGGAAGATTAACATTAATATGTAACAAATTAAAACGACCAAGACAGGAATTTCGATAGCCTCCACAACGGCGGCCAAATTGTTTCCAGCATGGGCAAAGATGATAATTACCGCAAAAGTGAAATAAGTCCAAATCAACCAGTGCGGAATTAAACGCTTGCGAATGATACAACCGCAGATACCCAAAATCAAACAAACCGCACTTAAACCCGCGCCCGCAATCAAAATCGTTGACAACGGAATCCATGCGTTTAACTTGGCCAAACCTTCAATTGATTTGTCCCACGCATCATTCATAAAATCCACCATCTTATCCCAAAAATTATTCATACTATATGATACCATTTTTACTTGACAAAATGCAAGATATTTTAACAAATTCTTAGACCAATCCATATCATGAGGTAGGACAACGGGAAATTCACAAATGAAGGCGCGCCGGTTGTCCGAACATAGCAATAAGGAGATGATAAAATGTTTGATGAAATGTTTAAAGGCTTAGGCTTAAACGGTCAATGTGGTTGCGATTGTAACTGCAACGAAAAACCCAAGCCAAAGAAATGCAGCACCAGTTGTGACGTCTTGTGGATGATTATTTTGTTAATGGTTGTCTTGAAAGGTGGCTTCTTCGGTTTGGATCTTTGCACTTTGATTATCTTGTTCATTATCTTCGGTAAAGACATTATGTGCAAATTCCGTAACCCATCTTGCTGCTAAGTCTACCCCACGACACGAAAAAAGTCCCATCTGGGACTTTTTTTATTTTTTAATTTTTAACAATTCTTTCATCAAATCTTCTGGCGTATCCACCACGGTAAACAAATCTTCTGGTTTAATTTTATAGGGACTGCCACCTACCCCAGTTTTAGTAAAACCATTTTGGTTAATGAAGTCATAGAATTCAATTTGTTTATTCCAAAAACCGTCATAGTTGTACAAAAATAATTTATTTTCAATTTCCCCTGAACGTAAGGCTTCCACCGCAGCCCAAAATTCATACAAAGTACCAATGCCACCAGGAACAAAGACTACGGCTTCGCTGTTGTGCATCATCGCATCTTGACGTTCAGGAATGGTTTCAGTTAACACCACCTTATCCGTAGTCATACCATTCAAATCATCAATGTAACATTTTGGTAAATACAAAGTATTCGGTTTTTTGCGTTCCACATAAACTTGGGCCACAGTCGCCAAAACACCATATTGATTTCCACCCCAAACCAACTCGATGTCATTATCGCACAACAATTCGCCCACACGACGCATATTATTTAAGAATTTAACATTGGTTGCTGGATTGGTTCCACCACAAACACAAACTTTCATTTTTACCTCCCTAAAGCAAATAGATGTTTGGTATAATCCAAAATTGCATCTACGGTTTTTAATTTCATTAGGATTTTATTTTCTGCACCATTCAATTCTGGCACTTCAATTCCGCGGTTGACCACCTGTGCCATCAAGGTTTCAAAGCCTTGAATCATTAAATCAATCATTTCCTGTTCCACAGCTTTGCGGTGTAAACGCGTAATAATGCGTTCAGAATAAGCCAGCACACTGGCCACATTGCGCAATTGTTTTGCGGTATCCGCCAATTGGCTTTGTGACGGCAAAATGTTTTTCTCTTGTTCTGCCATAATTTTTGCTTGGATTGAATCCCAATCAATATCCAAGCCCACCAAAGTTGCGCTTGCAAAATCCAAACTACCCCACATGTTGATGAAAGCTTGCGATTCGGCGTCCGCTTGTTTTTCCACTTGCGGATCCGCTTCTTTTTGTTCGTCCTCAGCCGCCAAAACTTCATTTTCGACCGCGTCATGTTGTTTCGTGCGACCTTGGTAAAACTCACGATTGGATTCGTAAAAATCATTATAGCCAGATAGCAGACTTTCTGCTACGGGAAGTTCTACCTTTTCCCCCACCTGGTATCCGTTCACATATGCTATCTTCAACACAAAATCCATTATATGTGTTTGACGTAATTCCGTCAAATATTATAATTAAATATGATTTATTTAGATAACGCTGCCACGACCAAAATCAATCCAATCGCTTGGCAAGCCATGAAAGACACTGAACAAAACAACTATTTCAACGCGAACACTTTATATCTTGGCGGAATTCATGTCGCCCAAGCCATTGACCAAGCGCGCCACAGTTTAATGCAAAAATTACATGCAACCAGCGGACAAATAATTTTTACTAACACCGCCACACAGGCCAACCACTTAATTATGGACCACTGTATCCGCCGCCCCGAACACGCACTGGTTATAACCGCAGGGGACCATAACTCAGTCTACCTTTACGCCAAAGAACGCGCAGACCACGGTTACACCGTCACTACCGCCCCATTAAAGCGCGACGGCACCATCGACATTCCCGCATTAGAGCAATTAATTACTGACCAAACTAAACTGTTTATTTTCAGCCTTGTCAATAGCGACATCGGCACTTACCAAGATGCTGCCGCCATCGTGCGCGCAGTTCGTGCCTGTAACCCTAAAACTCACATTCACGCCGACGCCGCCCAAGCTTTTTGTAAATTTGATTTTGACGTTACGCAATTAGGCGTTGACAGTGTCACTATCTGCGGACACAAAATTCATGGCCCCAAAGGTGTGGCTGCCTTGTGGGTGCGTTCTGGAATTAACATTGAACCACCACATGGCACTTTGAATAATGCCGCCATTATCGGCTTAGCCACCGCCGCGCAAAACTTTAATTGTCCCCAAGTTAATGAACTGCACCGCTACTTAGTGGAACATTTACCCGAAGGCTGTCGCGTCAACGGTATCAACAACAACCCTTATATTACCAACATTCTTTTACCCAACGTTTTTGGTGAAACCGTCTTAAATGCCTTATCCAGTCAAGAAATTTATGTTGGCTTAGGTTCAGCCTGCGCTTCACACGCCAAAGGCAATCGCACCTTAGACGCGATGAAATTATCCCCCAAAGAACAAAAACAAGTTCTGCGTGTCAGTTTAGGTATGAATAACACACTGGACGAAATTAAGACTTTCTTAAACGCTTTAACAACCGTGTTGTCGGCGATACGCAACCACGATATTATTTAACAAAAACGCAATTGTCAAAGGTCCAATTCCGCCTGGTACTGGTGTAATCGCCGATGCCACTTTTTCCACATTAACGAAATCCACGTCACCCACCAATTTACCGTCCTCTAAACGGTTAATTCCCACATCAATCACAATTGCGCCAGGCTTAACCATATCTGCGGTTACCAAATTAGGACAGCCCGCCGCCACCACTACAATATCCGCCATGCGTGTATACTCTGCCAAATTCCGCGTACCACGATGACAAACTGTTACGGTCGCATTTTGATTAGTCAACAACAAACTGGTCGGTCGCCCCACAATGCGGCTACGTCCAATCATAACTACATTTTTACCAGTTAAATTTGGACACACACTTTGAATCGCATACAATACACCTTGCGCCGTGCATGGTACCAAGCCATCAGCACCGTCAACCAATTTTCCCAAATTAGCTACCGTCAAACCATCTACGTCTTTTTGTGGGTCAATCATATTCAACACTTCGGTCAAATGATTACCAATTACCGCTTCGGGTACTGGCAACTGCAACAAAACACCATTGATATTTTTATCCGCAGATAAACGGCGAATCAAATCCGCTAAATCTTGATATTGACAGGTTGCTGGCAAAGTATGTAATACAAATTCAATGCCCGCTTTTTCGCAAGCCCTTTGTTTATTGCGCACATAAATTTGGCTGGCAGGGTCTTCCCCCACCAACACAGCTGCAAAACGCACTGCGCCACCTTGCGCCTTAATGCGCGCAACTTCATTCGCAACATTAGCGCGTACATTGGCCGCCAAAACTTTCCCGTCAATAATTTGTGCCATACTCTATTATACCCACACCACCGCCGCTTTTGCAAATCAAGTTTTCAAAAATCGAGATTGTGGTTGCCAAATGCAACACCTTTGTATATAATAAGTTATCTGTGGCACGGTTGCTAAGTGGAAAAGCGATGGTCTGCAAAACCGTTATGCGCCAGTTCGATTCTGGCCCGTGCCTCCAATAATTAACATTTTTACACTATATACAGTGTATTCAAATAAAAATAAATACAATTACGAAATAACTTTTTGCATTTGACCCAAAAGTTGACCCAAAATTTTTGAAAAAAATAAAAAAACCCCAGGCAATTTTTGTTCTGGAGTTTGATAGTTTTTCACACTATAAATATTTTCGATAAATAACCATGCGGTCATTTTCTTTGCAAACCTGAACTTTAAGATTATCAACTAACTTAAACAAATCGGATTTGTTATAGTAAGTTACAACCTTATCCTTAAAGTCCAAATTCGTTGTATGGAAATATGCTTTCTTTGCATACCCCACACGTTCTTCACGCGTGATATATCGAATACAATAATTCGCGATTTGCTGTTCGCTGTAATCGTCTGGCAATATTGCTACTGAGTTATAACCAAAGTTAAACAAAGACAACTCATACAACAGTTCACCGCATTTCGACTTAACTGGTTTATTATTCTTGCCACGCATTAACGATAAATACGGAGTCAAATCCACATTGCCAATAAATCCATGAAAATGAATACCTTCCCCCTTTTCTGGGTGAATCTGTGGAACCACAATTATTTTTACATCTGGACTGAGATATTGCAGTTTCTGCCTAAATTTTTTGAAAGCGTATTTTACCTGATCATCGTCCAGCCTATCTTTAACTTTCTTAGGACTAAATGTAAATGTTACAAAGTATTTCCAAACATTCGATAAAATGTAACCATAAAAATTATCTAATGAGCGATGAAAACTTTTTGTATTACTCTTTGCTACCTTATCCCAATCAACTGTTCCACGCGGTAACAAGTTACCGTCTTGCACAATAAATGCGCGCGGTCTTTGCCGAAGTATCTGCTCACCTTGCTGATTGTACATTAACTCTTTACGACCCATAGTACAATCGAAGTCTTCCTTATAGTGAACTATCTCAACAAAATTTTTAAATTTATTAACAATCGTATTCGCCTTAAATTTATCGCCACTATACCTATCAACTTTTATAGCATTTCCTTTTTCTGGGTTGCCTATGTAGTAATGAGCAACATTTCCACCACCCACTTTTTTCAATCGACTAATAATTACTTCTTCTTTAGACAAATTGATTTCTGCCTGAGTTCGTTTTCGCGGGGCAAGCATAGTAAAATTTCCACTAGCAACATTTGCTATGTACTCTTCTTTACTTATCATAGTGCTGTACCCCCTTTTATTAGTTTTGATTGTTAATTTAGATTTTTTTCTGCTTATGTGTTACCACTATCAAGTATGTGGTAACATTTTACTGGTTCTACTCAACACAGGGGCGGGACAAGCCACGCCCCTGTGTTTGGTCCGTGTTATCGTACGAACGCGCGAAACGCGATAAAAAAAACGCTACGCTTCCGTTGGCTCAACGCTACCGCTACTGCCCCTTACGGGTACGCCAACATTGTCAACAACAGCAAGTGCTGTGGTCGGTTCGACTTTATCTGGCTTCAATTCCAGCGCTGATGGCTTAGCATTCACCACACGCGCAAGCGCTTCTAACTGCTCACGCATTTCAGACTCATAAACGGGTCGTAACCCGGAAAACGCAATCTTCAATTTCTGCCAAAGACTTAATTTGAAGCCTTGGTCTTGCAACCAAAGCAAATAATAAATCTCTGCTTCTTTCAATTGCTGTTTCATGTTATTAAAAATAAACTTATCCAGCTTTTCAAGATAAGTTTCTGGTACATACTTTTTTGTATCATTAGTATGTAACCAAACCGCAAAATTACTATCCATAACTGCAATGATAAATTCATTTTTCTTAAACTGCATTTTATGCTACTCCTTTTTTCATGTAAAATCCCGGGGGTAATTCGTCATCGTTCTTTTCGAGATAATCGATATAGGCATCGTAATTATCCCCTACTGGTTTCGATACTTCGTAATCAATATCTTCATCAAAGTGACCATCATAGAAATATGGTTTACAAGAATGACTGTCATAACAATCAAAGACATTAAAGTCCGCCGTGACTTTTTCTTCAACATAGCAACTGTGGTCTTTTTTACCTGACGCCATGTACTTATCAAATAAGCCACTGTTTTCGATTGTCCGAATCGTCCAAGTCATTCCACCGATTTCGCCAAATCTATCATAAGTAAAACTTAAATCAACAATTTCGATAAATTGAGCTAATTCTCGGATATTAACATCAATTAACATGGGTCTTTGCGTATCGAGATAAATATCCAAATCGTTGTGCCGGTGCTGTTCATACCACCTACTCTGCCAATCGGGAAATAACCTTGACATTCGGCTATTCAAATATTTTTGCGCTTCCGTAATACAAATCACTTCATATGGTAAGTTAAAATGTGTTTTAACAAATGAATTAGCAAAGCCAAGTCGGAATGGGTTTATCCTGCGACTAAACCGCGTTGAACATCTAAACTGTTCACCAATAATATTATAATTCGCACTGACACAATGCGGTGGAATAGTTTTAATATTATTAAACCCATTTTGCTGTTTTTTCATAAGCTCCATTTGCATAGCCATATTACGATCATCGTCAAACATAGAACGAACAGCAATATATGTTAAAAAACAAGTCTTACCCTTACCTGGTGGCGCAAAAATAATCGTAATCATAAGTTATTCCACCAATAATCACTATTAACGACTTTAGCTGGTTTAACAGCAGTTTTAACAAAATCCTTAAAGTTATACACACGCGTATGACAACTATAACCAGCTCCACCCGTGATAATGACTTTATAATTGCGCGACTTTTTGACCCTATCTTTGAAGTCTTTGACGGTACCATCAATACCGTATTTTTTTAACATACCAGCATTGACCGAACTGATAACAAAATCACC